>JASFOT010000043.1:0-9440 GCA_050116375.1 Gammaproteobacteria bacterium
TGTACATGTGGCGAGTGGGATGGTAATCGAGCAGACTGTTGTCCCAGCCCTTTACCCAGGGCTTGACCACCCGACGACTCACATAAAAAAACAGGGGAACCACGGGCTGGTCCTCCAGCAGGATGCCTTCGGCCTCTGCCAGCTGCTGCATCCGCCGTATCGGGTCGGGCTCCAGCATCGACGCCTCCACCAGTTCGTCATAGCGAGGATTGGAATAGCCCACGTCGTTCTGGCCGTGGGTGGAGTGCATGATCTCAAGAAAGCTGAAGGGATCCTGATAATCGCCGATCCAGGCGGCCCGAAAAACCTCGGTAATCGCCTTCGACTTCCGGGTTTCCAGGAACACCTTGAACTCCTCGTTCAGCAGCGTGGTCCGTACACCAAGGCTCTGTTTCCACATGGCGGCAAGCGCCAGGGAGATCCGGCGATGATTCTCGTTGGTGTTGTACCGGATCTCGAACTTCAGCGGGTTTTCCGGGCCGTAACCGGCCTCCGCGTAGAGCTGCCGGGCTTTGGCGAGCCGCTCCTCCATGGACCATTCAGACCATTCCGGCACGGGTGACTGGTATCCCGGTATCGGAGGCACGTAGACATAGGCGGGCAACTCGCCGGCGCCGGTCACTTTCTCGGTCAGGATGTCCCTGTCGATGACCATGGTCAGGGCGCGCCGCAACCCGGCCTGATCCCTGAAAGGAGGCCGGGTAACGTTGAAGCCGAAATAGTAGCTGCCGAAATACGGCGCGATGTGCAGCTCTTCCGAGAGGTTTTCCCTGACCCAGTCCAGCTGCTGATGGGGAAGGGATTCCGTCCAGTCCAGCTCCCCTGCCCGGTAGCGCTTTAGCTCGACCGAGGGATTCTCGATCGGATAGAAGTAAACGGTCTCGATGCGCACACGTTCGGCGTCGTGGTAGTGCGGATTTTTCACAAGACGGATATGAGACTGGACCACCCATTCGTCGAGAACGTAGGCGCCATTGGAGACCAGCGTTCCGGGTCTGGCAAACCGCTGGCCGAACTTTTCCACCGAGGGACGGTGAATGGCGAAAGTGGTGGAATGGGTGAGCAGTTCCAGAAAGTAGGGTGTCGGTCCCTTGAGGCGAATCACCAGCGTGTGGTCGTCGACCGCCTCGGCGCCAAGGGCTTCCGGCGGCAGCTCCCCGGCGATCACGGCCTCGGCGTTGAGAATGGGCGCAAGCACCTGGGAGTAGCTCGAAAGCGTCGCCGGGTCCGCGCTTCGCCGCAGACCGTACACAAAGTCTTCTGCGGTGACCGGATCTCCGTTGGACCACCGGCCGTCGGGCCGCAGGTGGAATGTGTAGGTTTTTCTATCGGGACCGATATCCCATGACGCCGCTGCCCCGGGAACAAGGCTTCCGTCCGGAGCCGTTGCCACCAGGCCCTCGAACAGATCGCGAAGAATAGAGGCCCCGGACGTCCCCTCCCCTTTGTGGGGATCCATGCTGTCCGGTTCCACCCCGTTGCCCCGGTGAAGCTCGGTAGTGGAGGACGGTCCCGCGGAACCGGAAACGACGGCATCCTGCTGGCCCGGACCGCAGCCGACCAGCGCGGCCGCCAGGACCGCCAGTGCCAGGCTCCTTGCGCTCAAGCGCTGCTCGCTTCCCTGGAGTCCTGCCGGCCCAGGGCACCGGCCCGCTTCAGATGAACCAGCAACAGGGAAACGGCCGCCGGCGTCACCCCGGGGATCCGGGATGCCTGGCCGAGAGTGGATGGCCGGCCGGACTGAAGCTTCTGGCAAACCTCATGGGAAAGCCCGCGCACCGTGGAATAGTCCAGGTCGTCCGGCAACGGGAGTCCCTCGAATCGGAGGTTGCGTTCGATCTCCTCCCGCTGTCGCCTGATATAGCCGTCATATTTCGCCTGAATTTCCACCTGTTCTGCTGCATCCGGTCGCAGACCGGGCGACCCGAAGACCTCCAGTTCCGAGAGCGTCCCGTAAGTAACGCCTGGCCGCCGCAGCAATTCCAGCGCCGTGTACTCCCGCGAGAGAGGCTCGCCGAACAGCCGGTCCATGCTGTCCCGGGGAACATCCCGCGGATGAATGACCAGTCGTCCGAGGCGTTGCCGTTCTGCGGCCACCGCGGTCCGTTTCTCGTCAAAAACCCGCCATCGACCCTCATCCACGACGCCCAGCTCACGACCGATAGGTGTCAGCCTCAAATCCGCGTTGTCTTCCCGGAGCAGCAGCCGATGCTCGGCACGGCTCGTGAACATCCGGTATGGCTCCAGGGTTCCCCGCGTCACCAGGTCGTCCACCAGCACCCCCAGATAGGCCTCGTCCCGCCGCGGCCACCACAGATCCTGGTCCCGGGTTCGCAATGCCGCGTTGATGCCGGCGAGAATCCCCTGGGCTGCCGCTTCCTCATAACCGGTAGTGCCGTTGATCTGGCCCGCCAGGAAAAGGTTCTCCAGATGACGGCTTTCGAGAGTGTGGCGCAGATCCCGCGGATCGAAATAGTCGTATTCAATCGCGTACCCCGGCCGGGTGATGTGGGCCCGCTCGAATCCGCGGATGCTTCTGACAAGCTCGAGCTGCACGTCGAAGGGCAGGCTTGTGGAGATACCGTTGGGATAAAGCTCCGGCGTATTCAGACCTTCCGGCTCCACGAAAATCTGGTGCGAATCCTTGTCCGCAAACCGGACAATCTTGTCTTCCACCGAAGGGCAGTACCTGGGTCCGACCCCTTCGATAACTCCGGTGAACATGGGCGATCGATCCAGGCCTTTTCGGATAATCTCGTGGGTCCGAGGATTTGTCTGGGTGATATGGCAGGGCACCTGTCGTGGATGCCACGAGCGATCTCCCAGAAAGGAGAAGACGGGTCGGGGATCGTCGCCAGGCTGCTCCTCCAGCATGTGGAAATCAACGGTCCTGCCGTCGATTCTGGGAGGGGTTCCGGTCTTCAGCCTTCCTACCCGCGGGGCGAGTTCCCGCAGCCTGGCCGCCAGGCGGTTGGACGGCGGATCCCCGGCCCGACCGGCCTGATGACTCGCTTCCCCCACGTGGATCCGGCCTCCGAGAAAGGTGCCGACGGTCAGGACAACGCATCGGGCGCGGAATCCCAGGCCCATCTGCGTAACGACTCCGGAGACGCGGTCTCCTTCCAGCAGAAGATCGTCGGCGGCCTGCTGGAATACCGACAGCCCGGCCTGTCTCTCGATCACGCTCCGGATCGCCGACCGATAGATGACCCGGTCGGCCTGCGCTCGGGTGGCGCGGACGGCCGGTCCTTTCCTCGCATTGAGGGTTCTGAAGTGTATTCCCGCCCGATCCGCGGCCTCGGCCATGGCGCCTCCCAGAGCGTCCACTTCCCTGGCCAGGTGTCCCTTGCCGATGCCCCCGATGGCCGGATTGCAGCTCATCTGCCCCAGCGTGTCCACGCTGTGGGTGAGCAGGAGCGTGCGGCAACCCATCCGGGCGGCAGCCAGCGCCGCCTCGGTACCGGCGTGACCGCCGCCGACCACGATGACGTCGAATTTGTCCGGATGGAGCATGGGAACCTGCGGCTGCCGTGGGAAGGCAGCATTTTATTCATCCGGCCGCTGCCTCACCAGTTCAATCCCGCCCTCATGGTCCGTTTCGCGGCGGTTTCCGGGACTGGCTTCACGCGCGACAGCGCTGCGTCAGACCCGCGGCCGGTTATGCGACTGCGATCACATAAATCCTTGTCTTTTTGAGCGATTCTCCGAAACCGGACCCGTAGGGAACTACGCCAGACCGACCTGGGGCGCGAAAAAACACTCCTCGAGGTCGCAAGGATGCTCGCAACAGATGCTGCCCACTCTCGACGCAAAGCAGGCTCTCAGGCTGCGTCGGTTCAAGATGGCCATGGTGTCCTACGCCATGTGGGTCGCCCTCGCCCTGTTCGCGTTCCTCACCGGCAAAATGGATGTCAGCCAGCAGGTCGTGCCGGTCATTCTCGGCGGCATAGTGCTGACCAATCTGTACTTTTACGTCATGATCCGCAGCGGCCTGAACAAGCGCCTGACGGATCCGTCCATGACGGTCCAGCAACTGGTCATCGCCTTCTCCTGGGCCATGGTGCTGATGCTGTCCAGCGACGAACTTCGCGGGGCAATGATGATGGTTTATGTCGTGACCCTCATGTTCGGCATCTTCGGGCTTCGCCGAAGAGGCTTCTACCTGATGTCCGCTTTCGCCATCGCCGGATATCTGGGTGTTGTGGGCGCGGAGTATGCCTTTTTCCCGGACAGGGTCGACGTTTCCCGGGAAATCATCATGGCCATGGTGCTCACCGCCAGCGTCGTCTGGTGCGCCTGGTTCGGAAGCTACGTGGCAGGCCTGAAAGAGTCGCTACGCCAGAGCAATACCGAACTCAGGGAAGCTGTCAGCAATGCAAGCCGCATGGCGACGCGCGATCACCTGACCCAGTCCTTCAACCGGCGATACATGATGGAATGTCTCTCCAGGGAGAAGGACAGGGCTGACAAGTCCGGCTCCATCTTCGCGGTTTGTATCTTCGATCTTGATCACTTCAAGGCGCTCAACGACCGCTATGGGCACCTCGTGGGCGACGAGGTTCTGTCGGCTTTCGCCTATCTCGCACGCCAGGAACTCCGGGCTACGGACGTCATCGACCTGGACAGCGAGGGGCGCTGTTTCGGCAGGTTCGGTGGTGAAGAATTCATGTGCCTTCTGCCCAGCACGTCGGAGGCCGGGGCGATCAAGTGCGCCGAACGATTGCGCCAGGCCACCGAAGAAAAGGTCTTCCGCGGCGGTGTTCAGATGACCCTTTCGGCCGGCGTCGCGGAATACGTGGCCGGTGAATCGGTGGCCGATACCCTGCGGCGTGCGGATGAGGCGCTGTACTTCGCGAAACAGAGCGGCAGAAACCGGGTCGCGTCCGCCAAACCCGAGCTCCCGGAGGACAAGGAAACCGCCAAGGATGTCGTGGTCAAGGGGAATTTCTCCGGCAAAAGAACATCCCGCTGAACATCACTTGCCGATACAAAAGCTGGAAAATATACGCCCCAGCAGGTCCTCGCTGGAGATCTCTCCTGTTATCTCGCCGAGGCAGTGATGTGCCAGTCGCAGTTCTTCCGCCATCAGCTCCGGCGCCCCGTGTTCCAGAAGCTGCATTGCCCCTCGCCGCACATGTCCGCGAGCGCGATCCAGGGCATCCAGATGACGCCGGCGGGCTGACATTGCTCCCTCCGCTGCCGGCTCGTAGCCCACCCTTTCCTCCAGGTGGCGGCGCAGATCGGCGATGCCTTGGCCGTGAAGCGCCGATATCCCGATCGTCGGTCCTCCCGCCCCGTCCGGCGATCTGACTCCGGGAGGCTCCGACGTCAGGTCCACCTTGTTTCGGACCACTGTCACCGGCACCTCCTCGGGAATACTCATGTCGCGCATTTCGATGACCGTATCCGGATCCGTCTCGGCCGCATCCACCAGCAAAAGCACGAGATCCGCCTTCTCCATTTCCTGCCGGGCCCGACGGACCCCCTCCGCCTCCACCGGATCCACCGCGTCCCGGAGACCGGCCGTATCGATGACATGCAGGGGCATTCCCTCGATGGAAATTCTCTCCCTCAGGACGTCCCGGGTCGTCCCAGGCAGATGGGTGACGATGGCGGAAGGCTGACCGGTCAGCCGGTTCAGAAGACTGGACTTACCCACATTGGGGGCGCCGGCCAGAACGACTGTCATCCCCTCGCGAAGCAACGCGCCCTGGGTCGCGGAAGCGGTCAGTTCCGTGAACGCTTTTGACAGCGTCTCGATCCTGTCTGCCACTGTGGCGTCACTGAGGAAGTCGATTTCCTCCTCGGGAAAATCCATCGCCGCTTCCACGTAGACCCTCAGTTCCGTCACCGACTCTGCCAGGCGATGGACGCGGTCGGAGAACTCGCCCTGCAGCGAGCGGAGCGCGGCCCTCGCGGCCTGGCTGGATCCCGCCTCTATCAGATCCGCGACGGCCTCGGCCTGGGCCAGGTCCATCCGGTCGTTCAGAAAAGCGCGTCTCGAGAACTCGCCGGGGCGTGCCATGCGCGCCCCGGAGGAAAGAAGAGACTGCAGCAGAAGATCGACAATTACCGGCCCGCCGTGGCAGTGGAGCTCGACCACGTCTTCACCCGTGAAAGACCTGGGCGCGGAAAAAAACACGACCATCCCGTCGTCGACAGGCGAACCGTCGCCGGCAAGCAGTGTTCGCCGGGAAAGCCGCCTGGGCGGCGGCAGTGATCCAGCGACCTGCCTGGCCACCTCGATGGCGGCTGGGCCGGAAACACGAATGACGGCCAGGCCGCCGCGGCCCGGCGGAGTGGCCGATGCGACAATGGTGTCCCCATCACCGATCACGCCCCGGTCCTCGTCAGGGGTTGCCGCCTCAGTTCCCGCGCTCGACGACCTTGTTGATTCGCCATTGCTGCGCGATGGACAGCAGGTTGTTCACGAACCAGTAAAGCACGAGGCCGGCCGGGAAGAAGGCGAAAAACACCGTGAACACAATGGGCAGCGTCATCATGACCTTGGCCTGGATCGGGTCCGGCGGCGCCGGATTCAGCCGCTGCTGGATGAACATGGTGACACCCATCAGCAGCGGAAGAATGTAATAGGGATCCCGGGAAGACAGGTCGTTGATCCAGAGCATGAAAGGCGCCTGGCGAAGTTCCACGCTCTCCAGGAGAACCCAGTAGAGCGCCAGGAAAACCGGCATCTGAACGAGGATGGGAAGGCAGCCAGAGGCCGGGTTGACCTTCTCGCGCTTGTACATCTCCATCATCGCCTGGGACAAAGCCTGGCGATCGTCCTTGTAGCGTTCCTGCAGAGCTTTCAGCCGAGGCTGCAGCTTTCGCATCTTGGCCATCGATTTGCCGCTGGTCTCCGACAGCTTGTAGAAGACCAGCTTGATCAGGACAGTGAGCAGAATGATGGCCCAGCCCCAGTTACCCGTCAGATTGTGAAGTTTCTGAAGTACCCAGAACAGCGGCTGTGAAATGATGGTCAGGAAGCCGTAATCGACTGTCAGCCGAAGCCCGGGAGCGGTTTCCCGCAACTGCTGCTGCAGCTTGGGACCGACGAAGAGGATCTCTTCGAACTCGGAAGCGGATCCCGCCGCCACGTTATTGATCTCACCGACGGCTGTGAGGGTATAAATGCCGTCCCGCATTCGCGCACTGATGACCGACGCGCGGTCCGTCGGGGGAATTCCGGCGGCAAGGAAGTGATGCTGGATGGAGGCTATCCAGCCGCCGATGACTTTCCTTTCCATCGGCTCCTCGGGCAGGTCGTCCACGTCGAGCTTCTCGTACTTCTCACCGTCATAGACGACCGGTCCGCGGTAGGAATACGTATCCACATCGACGAAAGATCGCTCTAGGGGCACGTGTCGCCTCCGGAGCTGAACATAGCTTGCCCCCCGCCACTCGGATCCACTCCGGTTTTCTACGGAATAGCGGATGCCAATTCTGTAGCTGCCGCGTTCCAGGCTGTAGGTCTTTGTTACCGTCAGCCCGTTGCCGCTACGCCAGACCAGGGGGATTTCCAGTACGTCCTGGCCGGACGACAGCACATACTGATCCTCCGCCGCCTCGTATTGGGCCTGGTGGTTAGGCTCGGGTCCCCCACCTGCCGCCCTGAGCCCGGTCCGGAAGACGAAAAGATTAGAAGGCGAATCATCCAGTAGCTGAACCAGCACGTCAGGCCGGTCCTTTCGTACCGGATAGTCCTTGAGGACGGCGGACACCAGATCGCCCCCGTCGGTGGCCAGTTCCAGTTCCAGTACATCGGTGCTGACTCTGATTCGCTTGCCTGCCGGCGGTGGCGCTTCCATTTCCGGCAATGCGGGCTTGTCGTTGTCGGTCGCGCCATCGGGAAGAGACGGCAGGTCGGCGCCGCTCTGTCCGCCCTGCTCTGCGGCGGTCGATTGGGGCTGGGCCGGTTCTGCCGGCCGATGGTAGTCATTGATCCATGCCTGCCACGTGAGCCAGGCCACGAGGGCGAGAGCGATCCAGAGGAAAACTCTTTGATTTTCCATGGTTTCAGGAGCCCCGGGGCGAGCGTGAACAATGATGGGGGGGCACCGGATCAAGACCGCCCGGATGCCACGGGTGGCATCTCAGGAGTCTCTTCAGCGTCAGCTTGAGCCCGCCCAGCGCGCCGTGCTCGCGAACGGCTGCCGCCGCATAGTCGGAGCAGGTCGGATGAAAACGGCAATTGTTGCCCATCACCGGGCTCAGAATCAGCTGATAAGCTCTGATCAGAATCAGGAGGACGGTGCGCATCGCTCTCGGATCCTCTTCCAGTGGCCGGCGAGGCTGCACCGGATATCCTCGTTGCTGCGGGCAGCTATCCCCGGTTTCGCCATAACGACAATGTCCGCGGCAGCCATTGATTTCTGGTTCAAACGGAAAGATTCCCTGACAAGTCGCTTGACCCGGTTTCTCGACACCGCGTTACCTGACGATCTCGTCGAAATAGCCAGGCCCAATCGGGGTTTGCTGCCCGGCCGAGGTCGCGCCAGGACCGTAAACAGGCCATCTGTCGAACGGACGGGTCGTTCAAATACCCTGTCGAAATCGGTCTTCGATCGCAGACGGTACTCTGCGCCGAACGGACCCGTACCGGCCGCGATGACTTCGCCCGAGCTTACAGTGGACGCATCAGGGCGTCAGCCGCGCCCTGCCCTTGGCACGCCGACGAGCCAGAATTTGTCGGCCGTTTTTCGTAGCCATCCGTGCCCGGAAACCGTGGTTGCGTTTGCGACGCAAATTACTCGGCTGGAAGGTGCGCTTCATGATTCCGCTCTCAGGTGCTTGTACGGGAGCCGCCGCCGGACGGTCGCGCCCGCAGCAAAAGGCCCGAAATCGTAAGGACGGAGGGCTCTTCTGTCAAGTTTCGCAGCCCCCGTTTGCCCCGTTTTGCGCCTGTGGATAACTCCTTCGAACCGGTATAGACTGCGGGGTTCTCTGTCTGGTTCTCTTTACTTTCTTGCGAGACGCCGCGGTGCCGGGATCTCTCTGGGACAAATGTGTTCAGCAACTCCAGCATGATTTGCCGGAGCAGCATTTCAATACGTGGATCCGGCCCCTTCAGGCCGTCCACGACGAGGACACTCTTCGTTTGCTGGCGCCGAACCGGTTTGTTGTGGATTGGGTACGGCAGCACTTCCTGTCGAGAATCGTCGAGATTACCGCTGACTGCGCCGGCAAGGACCCCGTGCAGGTAACACTCGAGGTGGGAAGTCGCGGCAGACTTCAGCCGGAGGGTACTGAGGCGCAGCCTGATCAACGGTTCAAGGCTCCTGAACGCCCGGTCGCCACTGTCAGGGTCGGCGGGCGATTGAATCCCGCTTTCACCTTCGAGAATTTTGTCGTCGGAAAAAGCAATCAACTGGCCAGGGCTGCTGCCTATCAGGTCGGCGTTAACCCCGGTGCCGCCTACAACCCCCTTTTTATCTATG
>JASFOT010000044.1:0-9378 GCA_050116375.1 Gammaproteobacteria bacterium
GGCGTGTCTGCCGATGCTGCGGCAGAGCAGGGGCCGGATTGTCAACATCAGCTCCATTTCGGGTCTTGTGGCGCTGCCCGGGGTATCCGTGTACGCGGGGTCCAAACATGCGGTGGAGGCCATCACCGATTCTCTCAGGGTCGAGCTGTTGCCGTTCGGTGTCACGGTCATCGCCGTGGAGCCCGGCAGCATACAGACCGAGATCTGGCGCAAGGGAGCCGAGCGGGACGATGCCCGTCAGTCCGAGTCGAAGGAAGTTCGAGATCTCTACACGCCGCTGGTATCGCTGCTCGAGAAGCTCAACGAGAATCCCCGGGGAATTCCGCCGGAACGCGTGGCCGAGGTCGTCAGAAAGGCGCTCATGGACGACAACCCGGACAATCGCTACATCGTGGGGACCGACGCCAAGTCTCTGTCTTTCCTTCGCTGGCTGCCCGATTCCCTGAGGGACGGAGCGATCCGGCGCAAGGTCTGGAAGTCCTGACCAGAAAAGGTCATTCCGCCAGGCGCTTTTCGGCCACCACCCGGTCGAACATTCCGGTGACTTCCTCTACGCGGATGCTTTCCATCAGTTTTTCGCCGGTCAGCCGGGTTCCCCACGGCCGCTCCGTCCACGGCACGCCATAACGCTCCTGAAAAAGCCGGTCGTAGTGGTTGACCACGTAGTCCGTGGAATTGTAGGGACCAGTCCGCCGCGGATTCGAATGACAGTAAAGGCCGATGACGGGAATCCCCTGCGTCACCGCCATATGGGCCGGCCCCGTGTCCGGAGCGACCAGGACGGCGGTACGGCCCAGCAATGCCAGCAGCTGCTTGAGCGTGGTTCGCCCTATCAGATTCGACACCGGCTGTCCCAGACGGGACCGGATCTCCTCTCCCAGCCGGGTTTCCACCGGCGAGGACCCGCCGAACAGCGCCACCCTGAATTGTCGGGCCAGAGCGTGGGACGCCAGCGCAGCGTAGCCTGCCGCGGTCCAGTTGCGCTCCGGCCGGCTCGCGGCAGGCACAATCCCGAGGACGGGCCGCCCATCCGGCAGTACAGCTGCCGCCCAGTCCCTTTCCTCGCGGGAGATCGGGATTTCCCAGCGGGGCTCATAGTCGGGAACGCCGAGTTTCGCGGCGAAAGCTTTGAAGCCATCCAGAACGTGAGCGTGCTCCTGCCGGTGAATCCGCTCGTTCGTAAACAGCCATTGCCCTTCGCCCGCCCGAGCCCGGTCGAATCCGATCCGCCGGGGAGAGCGGACCATCAGGCTCACCAGACTCGCGCGCAGTGAGATCTGCATGTGCAGCAGGACGTCGAAACGCCGGACTTTCAGTTCTTCGCGTAGCCTGGCAATGCCCGCCAGCCCCCGCGACTTGTCGCAGATGAGGAACTCCACGCCCGGGAGCCCGTGCACCAGTTCGGCCTCCGCCCTGCCGACCACCCAGGTGATCGGACATCCGGGAAAGTGGCGCTGAATGGCCTGCACCATGGACACCGCATGACAGACATCACCGATGGACGACAGGCGGATCAAGCAGATCCGGCCAGGGGAGGCCGAAGTCCCGTCACTCATCTTTCACCGGGAGCAGACCAACAGCCTCGTCGCCCCCCTCGATGACCTGCGGGTCCCGCCAGCCGAATTCGGATCCGGTTCTGTCATTTACCTGACTCGACTTCCTGAGCCCGGTAATTCGCTACCGGCTCCACCCGTACCAGCGGCGCCGAAGCAAGCCACTGGCGGTGACCGGGCGCGTCTTCCTGGACCGGGAAAGCGACACCCATGCTCTCGCGGGTAATACGGGCAACGCGGCCCCAGTCGATGGCGGCCGTCGAGGCGCCCTCCGGGGCTTCCCTGAAGCGCTGATCCAGCAGTTCGAGAGCGGCCAGCCAGTCCCCTCCGTTTTCTTCCAGCGGCTTGTAGGCAGTAAACATGAGGCGGCCGTCGTGCCAGCCGGCCAGGTAGGGCTGATCGATGATGTGCACCGGCGCTCCCGTGGGCACCATGGAATAAAGCGCCTCGATGTCCTCCGGATAGAGCCGGATGCAGCCATGACTGACTCTCATGCCCACACCCCAGGGCTTGTTCGTACCGTGAATCAGGTAGCTCGGCAGGGCGAGCCGCAGGACATGACGGCCCAGTGGATTGTCGGGACCCGGCGGCACCACCGGCGGAAGCGGGTCACCTTCCTTCGCATGCTCCTCGCGGATGGACTCGGGAACATACCAGCTCGGATCCTTGGCTCTGGCCGTGATCCGCGTGGTACCCAGAGGCGTTGACCAGCCGACCCTGCCGATCCCGATGGGGTGCGTGAAAATCTTCCGGATACCGTTGTCGTCCGGGGCGGTGAAGTAGTAAAGACGCATCCCGGCCATGTTGAGCACCAGGCCGTCCCGGGGAGCTTCGGGCAGAACGAACAGGGTAGGAAGAACCAGTTCCGCTCCGTCGCCGGGCAGCCAGGGATCCACCCCCGGATTGGCGCGGGTGATCTCCTCGTAACCCAGATTGAACAGACGCCCCAGGTCGGGAAGCGTGTCCTCGTGCCGGGCCTGAATTCTCTGCAGGGCGCCCAGCACCTGCTGCTCCGCGGGGACCTGGAACTCATGGGGCGCCATGGGCGCGACGGCTTTGTCATCCCCGGCCATGCAGGTACCTGCCACCAGCAGGAGCACCACTAGGCTCGACGGAGTTCTGTTTCTACGCATGAGCGGGCTCCCGGGGCGACAGATCCATCAGGCCCCCCGGCCCGACGGCGATGATGTTGTCCTGCGGGCCCGGCTGAACCGGGGCACCGCCGGTGAATTCCCCGAAGGACGGCAAAACGGCCCATCGGGAGCAAAACTGAAAGACCGGCAGGCGCAGGCGATCGCCCGCCGGCCCCTTGATCCGGATTACCGGGTGGACGTGCCCGGACAGGACGTAACCGCGCGCGTCCTCCCCCGGCTCGTGGCGAAACACGAAGGGTGGTTCCAGGGTGCCCTCCTCGAGCCAGCAGATCCGCGAACCCAGGGCCTGACCGACCGTATGACGGTCGTGATTGCCGGGAATGACGGCGATCTCCAGTTCCGGCCGCTCCTCGCACCAGTCCTGGAGCGCTCCCATCAGGGGATCATCCGACCGCGGCCGGGAATGGACAAAGTCGCCCAGCACCACCACTCGTTCGGCCCGGCAGGCCTCCACCAGGGAGCCCAGCCGCTGCAGGTCTCCGTGCATGGGCCCCAGCGGGATCGGGATGCCGGCGCGCCGGAAACAGGCGTCCTTGCCGAAATGCGTGTCCGCCACCAGCAGGCTTCGGCGCCTGGGCCAGAAAACAGCCCGCTCCGCGAACAGCTCCAGCCTTTCTCCCTGGCAGTCATATTGCAGCATAAGCTTTCCTGTGTGCTGCGGCGATGTCTTTGGACGCAGCCTTTTCCAGAGCCCACATGGCCCGCTCAACCCGTACCCGCCAGTCCTCTGAACTGATGACCTGACTCTGAAGCCGACTGGCCCAGATCGGGAATGCCAGGGGCGTCAATCTCGGCGGTCTTGTCAGGACCAGTCGACTCCGGGAGGCACGCTCCAGTGTCTCCCGAAGACGCCCGATCTCCAGCTGGCTGTCCATCACCTCCCGACGGGCCTGGTCTACCAGCAGGTTACCGGCGTCATACTTTAACAGGACGTCGAAAATCAGGCCGCTTGAGGCCTGCAACTGGCGCGCGCTCTTCCCCCGTCCCGGATAGCCCTGGAACACGAGCCCCGCCACCCGTGCGATGTCGCGGAACTGGCGCCGCGCGATCTCCGACACGTTCATGCACTCGAGAAGATCCTCCGTCAGACCATCGGGGCTCAGCAGTGTTTCGAGTCCGTCGCATGCTTTATCGAACGGTTCGGGAGCCAGGAGTTCCAGACCGTAGTCGTTAAAAGAGAGGGTGAACGTCGCCGGGTCGGCGCGGGCAATGCGCCAGGCAAGAAGCGTTGCCAGGCCCTCGTGGACAAGCCGGCCGGCGAAGGGGTACAGAAACAGGTGGTGCCCCTCCCTGGAGACTATACGCTCGGCGAGTAGGTGATCCGATCTCGGCAGCCGGGACCAGCGGGCCTGAACTTCCAGCAGTTCTCCCACGGCCCGCATCTCCGGATCTGGCGCCGCGTCGCCCCGGGCCATCAACGCCACCACGGAATCCGCCAGTTCCGTCGACAGCGGCATTCTCCCCCCCTGCCACCGGGGGACCGTGCGTGACCTGCGTCTCGCTTTTCGGACCCAGGCGGTCATGTCCCTGATCCGGACCAGTTCCAGAAGCCTGCCGGCGAACAGAAATCGGTCCCCCGGTCTCAGCCGCGCGATGAAGGATTCCTCGATTGTCCCCAGACGCCCGCCGGACGCCCAGCGAACGCTGATGGCGGCATCGCTGGAGATGGTGCCGATGGACATGCGGTGCATGGTGGCGATCCGGCGATCTGAAACCACCCACTTGCCGTCCCGCAGAACGATCTTGCGGAACCTGGGGTAGGCCTTCAGGGCATCCCCGCCGCGGCTGACGAAGTCGATTACCCATCGCCATTCGCCGTCGCTCAGATCGCGGAATGCGTGACTGGTCCGCACCTCGCGGAGCAAGGCTTGCTCCTCGAAACCGCCCCCGACCGCGAGAGTCACCAGGTGCTGTGCGAGAACATCCAGGGCGCGGGTCAGCGGCCGCCGGCTCTCGATGAGACCGGCCTCCGCCGCCCGGCGGGCGGCAGCGATCTCGACGAGTTCGAAAGCATGGGTGGGAACGCAGAGAATCTGGCTTTCGACGCCCGGCTGGTGACCGCTGCGGCCTGCCCGCTGCAGCAGTCGCGCCACTCCCTTGGGGCTGCCGACCTGGATCACCTGGTCGACCGGCGAGAAATCGACCCCCAGATCCAGGCTGGACGTGCAGACGACGCAGCGCAGTCTGCCGGCGGCCAGGCCCTCCTCTGCATCGGTCCGCAGCCGGCGGTCCACTGAGCCATGATGCAAGGCCAGCGATCTCTTCCAGGCGGGGCGGGCGGCAATAATCGCTTCGTACCAGAGTTCCGCCTGGGACCGCGTATTGGTAAAAAGCAGAGTCGAGCCGGCCGCCTCGATGGCATCAAGGACCTGGGGCAGGAGTCGCACACCCAGATGCCCGCCCCAGGGAAAGCGCTCTATGGTTTCGGGAACGAGGGCACGAATACGAACCGGCCTGTCGGTCGGCGCGGTAATCAGGGTACCGCCGGGGCCGCCCAGCAGAACCTCCATGGCCTGATCCAGATTGCTCAGCGTGGCGGACAGGCCCCAGATCCGGAGGCCACGAGACAGGTGACGCAGTCTTGCCAGACAGAGCTCCAGCTGAACACCCCGCTTGTTGCCCAGGAGCTCGTGCCACTCGTCCACGACCACGCACTGCAGACCGCTCAGAAGGCGAGCCGTGTCCGGGTAGCTGAACATCACTGACAGGCTTTCCGGGGTCGTGACCAGCGCGTCCGGCGGGGCCTGCCGCTGCCGGTTCTTCCGTGAATACGGAGTGTCGCCGGTTCTGCCGTCCACTCGCCAGCCGGTCTCCAGGCCATCGGCCGCCTGCTGCAGGTTCGACACGGTATCGCGAGCCAGGGCTCTCAGCGGCGTGATCCAGAGAACCTTGAGGCCCGGCTTGTCAGCCTCGGCGCGAGCCGTTGCCAGGGGACCGCCCCAGACCGCCAGCGTCTTGCCGCTGCCGGTCGGCGTATTCACCAGCCCCGAACCGCCCCGATCATAGGCATCCCACGTTTGCTGCTGGAACTCCAGCGGAGTCCATCCGCGGCTCCGAAACCAGCGCCGGATTGCTGTCTCGCCGTCCGTCTCAGCCTGCGCCATCGCTTATGAGCCTCTTCAGGTCGCTGAGCCGGTCGGCGCCGCCGGGGGACAGGTCCTCACGCCAGCGATGAATCCTGGGGAACCTGAGCGCGACGCCCGATTTGTGCCGGGACGAAGGATTAATGCCTTCGAAGGCCAGCTCGAATACCTGCTCGGGACGCACCGACCTCACGGGCCCGAAGCGCTCCACGGTGTTGGCACGGATCCATCGGTCCAGACGCCGAATCTCTTTGTTGCTCAGGCCGGAATAGGCCTTGGCGATCGGCACGAGATCGCGTCCCCGCCAGACCCCGAAGGTATAGTCGGTGTAAAGACTCGACCGTCTTCCATGCCCCGGCTGGGCGTAAATCATCACGGCGTCCACGGTGTAGGGATCCACTTTCCACTTCCACCAGTCACCGCGCCGCCGCCCCGCCCGGTAGGCGGAATCACGGCGCTTGACCACGAGCCCCTCGACCCCTCGCGACCGGGCTTCCATCCGAAGATCGGCCAGGCGTGCCCAGTCGTCTTCCTCCAGCACAGGCGAGACGCGGAGGGCCCCGGGGGCCGATAGCAGTCGCCGCTCCATCATCGCCCGCCGCTCGGACAGCGCCAGGGCACGAACATCCCGGCCCCGGTTTTCGAGGATGTCATAAGCCATGAACCGGACCGGAACCTCGTTCAGCAAATCTGCGGGGATTCTTTTGCGGCCCAGTCGTTTCTGGAGATCGGCAAAGCCCATTACGCCCTCGTCGTTCCAGGGCAGGAGTTCGCCGTCCAGAACGGTCCCGTCCGGCAGCCACGACGCCGCCTCCCCTACCTCGGGAAAGCGATCGGTCACCAGATCCTCGCCGCGGGACCAAAGGAAACACTTCCCGGCCCTTCGCACGAGCTGGGCCCGGATTCCGTCCCATTTCCACTCGGTCAGCCAGTCTTCGGGATCGCCCAGCTGGTCCGGTCCCGTTTCCAGGGGAGACGCCAGAAAGAAGGGGTAGGGACGACTCACGTCCTCGGCCGTGGTATCGGCGGAGACCAGTTCCCCGAAAAACCGGGCGGAGGGCTGCCATCGGCCCATCAGGCGGTGGAGGATAACCGCCCTCGGCACACCGGTAAGCTCCGCCAGGGCCCTGGCCAGCAGAAGCTGGGACACACCCACCCTCAGCCCGCCGGTCAGGAGTTTGTTCACCAGAAATCTGCGCTCCGGGTCCAGGTCCCGCCACCATCGCTTGACGCGCTCGCCCTGCTCCTCCGGATCCAGGTCGGCGAGCGGCAATATACGCTTCTCCATCCAGGCGGACAGAGACAGTTCATCGGGGTCGTCTGCATCTCTCGATTCCGTCACCAGGAGCGAGATGGTCTCCGCGAGGTCCCCGACGGCGGCATAGGACTCCTCCACCAGCCACCGGGGCATACCGGAGGACTCCACCAGCCACTCGCGAAGGCGGCGGGCCGGAACCAGGCGCTTGACGCGCCGCCCGGAAAGAAGAAACACGGCCCAGGCCGCGTCGGCGGGATCCGCGACTGCGAAATAATCCTTCATGGCGGCAATCTTGCGCAGGGTGGAGGTGGTGCTGTCGAGAGCCTCGAAAAGAGCGCTGAACTGTCTCACGGAGCCTCGCTCCCATGACCACCGAAGGCGGTTTCGAGGGCGTCGGCCTCGAGCCCCCGCTCTCGCAGAAACCTCACCAGCTGGGCATCCTGCCCGTGGGTGGTGAGCACGCGGCGGGCGCCGGCATCCTCGATGGTCTCGATCAGCGCCGGCCAGTCGGCATGATCGGACAGCACGAAACCCCTGTCGTAACCGCGACGACGCCGATTGCCGCGCACCCGCATCCAGCCGGAGCAGAAACCGGTGGACAAGGGTCCGAACCGCCTCGTCCAGGCAGATCGGCCGGCCGCCGGCGGCGCGATGATCAGCGCTCCGCGAAAATCCCCCGGATCCGCTTGCTCGGGCACCGGGATCGCCTCCAGCATGGAGACCCCGGCATCCCGGTAGATCGCGTTAACAGAGAGCACGGCCCCGTGTGCGTAAACCTGGCGGTCCGTCAGCCGCGCCAGTTCCGCCAGCACCCGCTGAGCCTTGCCCAGGCTGTAGCACAGGAGTAGCGACGCACGATCCTGGTCGGCGTTGACCCGCCACCACTGAAGTATCTGTTCCGCCACCGCGGAAGGCGACGGCCAGCGGTAGATCGGCAGCGCGAAGGTCGCCTCCGTGATCATGACGTCGCAGGCCACCGGCTGGAACGGTTCACAGGTGGGATCCGGGTCTCGTTTGAAATCACCGGTCACGAGCCATACGTCCTCTCCGACCGACACCCTGACCTGGGCGGAACCGAGAATATGGCCTGCCGGATGAAGCGAAATCGTGGCGGCCCCCAGCCGGCGCTCCTCTCCCCAGGCGAGGCCTTCGACGCGGATGTCGTCTCCCAGCCGCCGCCTGAGCAGTGGCACGCAGCTCTCCGCAGCCAGGTAGCGACGGCTACCCGGGCGCGCATGATCTGCATGCGCGTGGGTCACGACCGCGGTGTCCGCCGGGCCCCAGGGATCGATATGGAAATTGCCCGGTTCGCAGAAAAGGCCCGTGCCGGAGGTATTGATAAGCGGTTTGTCGGGAACTCGCATGGCGCGGATCCGGGCGGCCTCCGGCCCTGTCAGATCCCGCGTCCGGCCATGCTCAGGACTCGCTCAGGACCGGGCGGGAAACCACCTGCGGATATTTTTGATTCGCCCTGTGTCTTCGCTCGCCATGGCCGTCGGGGATTCAAAATTCATCCCCGGCCGAAACGACTCTCCTGGGCGGTTCTAGCGAGCTGCCGGACGGCGGCGTCAGCGCTGCCTTCGACCGCAGCCACCACCTTTTCAGTGATGCTTTTGCGACCTTTCCACCTGACCGAATAGAGATCACGGGTCTCGAGGGCCTGCAGCAGACAGTCGTCGCTGGTGCCGGTCTCGTCCACGAGACCCAGCTCCAGGGCGCGGCGCCCGTACCAGTGTTCGCCGGTTGCGACCTTTTCCAGATCCAGTCCCGGGCGATACCTGGCGATCAGTTCGCGGAACAGCACATGCACGTCCTCGAGTTCTTCCGCAAGCTTGGCCCTGTCTTCCTCGGTATTCCTGCCGAACATGGTCACCGTGCGCTTGAAGCGGCCCGCTTTCACTTGCTCCACCTCGACGCCGTGCTGATCCAGAAGACGATAAAAGTTCGGGATCTGGGCGAGTACTCCGATGGACCCGATCACCGCAAACGGCGCCGAGATCAGTCGGTTGGCGACACAGGCCATCATATAACCGCCGCTTGCGGCCACCTTGTCTACGACCACGGTCAGGGGGATCTGCCGCTCGCGCAGCCGGTCCAGCTGGGAGGCCGCCAATCCGTGTTCGTGAACCAGGCCCCCGTAATTCTCCAGCCGCAGAAGGACCTCGTCAGCTTCCTCGGCGACAGCGAGTACCGCGCTGATCTCGTGGCGCAGGTTTGCCACCGCCGTAGCCTTGATATCCCCGTGAAAGTCGAGCACAAAAGTTCTGGGACGGCGATCAGCCTTGCCCTTTTCCCGGGCCTTGCGCTCCGCTTTGGCACTCTTGGCGTGG
>JASFOT010000045.1:0-9243 GCA_050116375.1 Gammaproteobacteria bacterium
TTCAGACATGGCTTGCTCCTCTGCCAAAGCCTTTCATATGCCGTTTCAGCGGCGGGTCTGAGACCAGTTGCCGGTCCGGCCGTTGAAATTCAGAATACGGCGATTGGTCAGAGCGAAGGCCGAATAGTCCTCGGCCTCCAGTCGTTCGACGGTCTCTCCCGCCTGCAGGGAAAGAGTCACCCAGGCCGCCGTATATACACTGTAAGCAATTAAGCGTTGATTGGTCAGCAACGCCACGATGGCGTTGTCCTCCGCCTGCTGAAATATCGTCTCCCGGGCGGTGAGTTCGAGTTCGTCCGATCGGCTGAACAGTACATTGGAAGCGAACACCTTGTCGCCTTCCCGGACCACATAGACCAGTTTTGCCGGCGACTCCTCGGCCAGTACGGCCGTGGCGGGGACCCACAATCCCGGGCCCACCAGACACAGTAAACCGGCAAGCGACCAGCCCCCGGTCAATTGGCGCAAGCGGAACATGGAATGGAATATTACCGGACAGCCCCGTGTATCCGGCAAAAAAACCGCCGGGCTACGCCGGCGGGACCAGAGGAGGGTCTGCAGGTAATCGGTTCAGCCGCACTTGGAATCGCCGCAGTTCAGACACGTCATACAGCCGTCCAGCAACACGACGGCCGTGTGGTTGCATTTGGCGCAGAGCTGAGCGCCCTCGGGAAAGGCAGATTCCGCAAAAGCATCCGTCTGCTTGCGCTCCGCCTCGAACTGGGCCCGTTTTTCCTCGATGAGCTTCTTGCGGTGGTCATCGAGACCCGGCTTCTTGATCAGACCGATTTCAATCAGGTGTTTCTCCACGACGTCGCCGATCTCCGCGACCAGCGAAGGCATGAATTTGCCGCCGGGCTTCCAGTAACCGCCGCGGGGATCGAAAACCGCTTTTAGCTCCTCCACCAGGAAGGTGACGTCACCCCCCTTTCGGAAAACGGCCGACATCAGGCGGGTCAGCGCCACGATCCACTGATGGTGATCGAGGTTCTTGCAGTTGATAAAAATCTCGAAGGGCCGCCGACTCTCGTGCTCGGTTCCCGGATTGAGAATGATGTCGTTAATGGTGACGTACATGGCGTGCTCTTCGATGGGAGGCTTGACCTTGTACGTCGTTCCCCGGAGCAGCTCGGGCCGTTCCAGTTTTTCGTGCATCCGGACGACGTTGCTGTCCGGCGAAACTTCTGCCGCAAGCTCGGGCCGGCTCTTCTTCTCTTCCGGCTGCGCCACTGAATACCCAACGATTTTCTTTGCGATCTTCACAGGAACCATCTTTCAATTTCTCCATGGACGGCGCGCCACGCGCGCCGCGTCTGTCGGTGCCGACAGATCAGAATTTGCCGTAGTAACCTTCCTTGAGGGCGTCGTACAGATTTGCGGCGGTGTGGGTCTCGCCCTCGTACTCGATTTCCTCGTCTCCCCTGACTTCGACCTCGCTGCCGTCCTCGAGGGTAAAGACATAGGTGGTGTTCTTGAGGTCCTTTTCCTTCACCAGCACGCCCTGGAAAGCTTCCGGGTTGAAGCGGAAAGTCGTGCAGCCCTTCAGTCCCTTGTCGTAGGCATACATGTAGATGTCCTTGAAGTCCTCATAGGGATAGTCAGTCGGGACATTGGCTGTCTTCGAGATGGATGAATCGACCCATTTCTGGGCGGCCGCCTGTATATCCACGTGCTCCTTCGGCCCGATGTTGTCCGCCGTAATGAAGTACTCCGGCAGCTGACTTGGCTCCTCGTTCGCGTCCGGCATCGCGTCTTCGTTAATCAGGGCGCGGTAAGCCAGGAGCTCGAAGGAATAGACGTCTATCTTTTCCTTGGTCTTGCGCCCTTCCCGGATCACGTTTCGGAAATAGTGGTGGGCGAAGCTGGGCTCGATGCCGTTGCTGGCGTTGTTGGCCAGGGAAAGGGAAATCGTGCCGGTCGGGGCGATTGAACTGTGATGGGTAAACCGGGCTCCGGTTTCGGCCAATTGCGCCACCAGTTCCGGGGCTTCCTCTGCGACCCGCTGCATATAGCGGCTGTACTTCGCATGCAGCACACGACCCGGTACTTTGTCGCCGGCACGCAGACCGTCACGGCGCATCTCGGGGCGCTTCCTGAGCATCTCCTCGGTCACCGTGAATTCCTCGACCATGATCGGGGCCGGGCCCTTCTCCCGGGCCAGATCCAGCGCGGTCTCCCATCCGGCCAGAGCCAGTTCCCGGGCAACCTTCTCGGTGAACTCGGCAGACTTCTTCGAGCCGTACTTCATGCCCATCAGGGTCAGGGTGGATCCCAGTCCGAGGAAACCCATGCCGTGACGACGCTTCCGGAAAATCTCATCCTGCTGCTGCTCCAGCGGCAGGCCGTTGATCTCGACCACGTTGTCCAGCATCCGGGTGAACACCTTCACCACATCACGGAACAGGTCCCAGTCGAAACGGGCCTCGTCCGTGAATGGATCGACGACGAAGCGCGTCAGGTTGACGGAGCCCAGCAGGCAGGAACCGTAAGGCGGCAACGGCTGTTCGCCGCAGGGATTGGTAGCCCGGATGTTCTCGCAGAACCAGTTGTTGTTCATCTCGTTGACCCGATCGATCAACACGAACCCGGGTTCGGCAAAGTCGTAGGTGGAGGACATGATCACGTCCCACATGCGGCGGGCCGGGACTGTCTTGTAGATCTTGCAGGCGACCCTTCCCCGGTCATCGACCACGTAGTCGTTGCGTGCGGGCCACTCGCGCCAGACGACCTGGCCCTCGTCCTCCAGGTCTATGTTTTCCAGTTCCACTTCCTTCGCGTTCACCGGGAAGGCCAGCTCCCAGGGGGCATCCTCTTTCACCGCCTTCATGAATTCGTCGGTGATCAGCAGGGAGAGATTGAACTGCCGCAGACGACCCGCTTCCCGCTTGGCACGGATGAACTCCATGGCGTCCGGATGACCCACGTCGAAAGTGCCCATCTGGGCCCCCCGGCGCCCTCCGGCGGAGGACACCGTGAAACACATCTTGTCGTAGATATCCATGAACGACAGAGGGCCCGAGGTGTAGGCGCCGGCGCCTGACACATAGGCCCCGCGCGGCCGCAGCGTCGAGAACTCGTAGCCGATCCCGCAACCGGCCTTGAGGGTCAGGCCGGCTTCGTGCACTTTTCCGAGGATCGCGTCCATGGAATCGCCGATAATTCCGGAAACGGTACAGTTAATGGTGGAGGTGGCGGGCTTGTAGGCCAGGGCCCCGGCGTTGGACATGATGCGCCCGGCCGGAATAGCCCCGTTACGCAATGCCCAGACGAAACGCTCGAACCACTCGTCGCGTTTCTCTTCTTCCTCCACGTCAGCGAGGGCCCGCGCCACGCGCTGATAAGTGTCATCCATCGTCCTGTCGATGACAGTTCCGTCCTTGGCCACCAGCCTGTACTTCTTCTCCCAGATATCGACCGAAGCCGACTGGAATGGAATATCTGCAACTGAAGTGGCTGAAACCATCTCCCTAAGCGCGCGCTTCATTGACTTTTATCCCCCACGTCATTCCTTGTTCTATAGACGAGAATCAGTTTTTTTGGGAAAACAGGGCCGGTCTCGGGTACACGACCCAAGGCCCTTCTTCCTCCAGGGAAACGCCGATAGCCCGTTTATCGGCAAACACAATATCTTGTGCGAGTGTAGGTAGATTATGCTTGCGCCAGCTGAGTGTCAAGGCATATCACGAATTTTTTTCAATAAAATATTACAAGCAAAAACAAATACTTGAATGATTAACGTAGAATATTTATAGGTTTTTTCTCTCATTCCAGCAAATTTGCCTTACATGATGCACCACAAGATATTGTGCTTCTGCATATATAGGCACGGACGCATTTTCGGGCGTCTCGGAGGGGGCAGAAGTGCAGTTATTTTCAAAAAAATCCCCCTTGAAATGCCCTGTCCCGCCCTTATCTACAGTTCACAAGCCAATTGAGATTTTCCACAAGGGTTTCTTGACCCGGGAGGTTTGAAATGCTCGTGAGATATGATCCCTGGTCGCTTGTCGACCGTCTCCAGGGGGACCTGGACAGACTGGCCGGGCAGAGGGCCCGCGTGCTGGACGACGAAACGGCCGGCGCCACCACGGACTGGGTTCCGGCCGTGGACATCAAGGAGGAGGACTCGCGCTTCCTGATCCAGGCAGATGTCCCTGGGGTGGAACCCAAGGATATCGAAATCACCATGGAGAACGGCGTGCTGACACTCCGGGGCCGCCGGGAAAGCGAGTCCCGCGCTGAAAAGGACGGGTATCGCCGGATAGAGCGCGTCACCGGCCGGTTCTTCCGGCGGTTTACGCTTCCGGATACGGCGGATGCCGAGGCTATCGAGGCCAAGTTCAATAACGGGGTTCTCGAGGTCAGCATTCCGAAACTGCCCAAGGTCCAGCCGCGAAGGATTAACGTGCAGGTGAGTTAAGGTTCGCCTGCGACCCCAGCCAGGGATGGCGCATCTAGGAATACGGCGGGCGGAAGTTTCCGCCCGCCTTTTACCTGTCCGGCCCACGGAACTACCGTGGACGGAGCGCGGGCAGGGCCATCAAAAACAGGGTAATAGAGACATGACACATTCCCTAAGACTGACGTGGATATCGCTGCTGTACGGCGCGCTGCTCGCGGCGACTCCTGCCCATGCAGCCCTGCCATCGCAGGTCGGTGACCAGGAGATGCCCACGCTCGCGCCCATGATCGAACGTATCGCTCCAGCGGTGGTCAATATCGCCACCAGCGGCAGCGTCGAGGTCCAGTCTTATCGCAATCCTTTTATGGACGATCCCTTTTTCCGGCGTTTTTTCGAGATGGAGCCGGATCAGCCGCAGCGAAGACGCACCCAGAGCGCGGGCTCCGGGGTGGTCGTCGACGCGAAGCAAGGCTACATCGTGACAAACGCACACGTCATCGAGAACGCCGACGAAATTACGGTAACGCTGCAGGACGATCGGACTTTTTCTGCCGAGATCATCGGCACCGATCCGGCCTCGGATATCGCGGTGATCAAGATAGACGCGTCCGGCCTCACGGATATCGAGATCGCAGACTCCGAACAGTCCAGGGTCGGTGATTTCGTGGTGGCGATCGGCAATCCTTTCGGGCTCGGCCACACGGTGACCTCAGGCATTATCAGCGCCCTGGGGCGAACAGGGCTGAATCGGGACAATTACGAGGATTTCATACAGACCGACGCCTCGATTAACCCCGGCAATTCCGGCGGTGCGCTGGTCAATCTCCGCGGAGAGCTGATCGGCGTCAATTCCGCAATCCTGACCCGCAGCGGCGGCAATATCGGTATCGGTTTTGCCATCCCCTCCAATATGGTGACAGCCGTTATGGAACAGCTGCTGGAGTTCGGCGAGGTTCGCCGGGGCCTGCTCGGCGTGAACATATACACCGTGACTCCGGATATTGCCGAAGCCTACGGGGTCGAGGAAATACAGGGCGCCCTGATTTCCCAGGTGGTCGCCGGCTCGGCGGCAGAACAGGCCGGGCTGCAGGCGGGCGATATCATCACGGCCGTGAACAGCGAACCGGTCAAGAGTGCCGCCGAACTCCGAAACGCCATCGGCATGCTCAGAATTGACGAGAAAGTGAAGATCCAGTACGTCCGCGACGGCAAGACCTTCACCACGACGGCGAAACTTGGCGAACAGGAGGTCCAGGAACAGGTCTCGGCGGCCGATATCCATCCGGGGCTCGAGGGCGCGGAGCTTGCCGACTCTGATCCCGGAAATCCGGAAATGGGCGGCAGACCCGGCGTTTTCGTGCTGTCCGTGGAGCCTGGCAGCCCGGCACATCAGCGGCAGCTGCGGGCGGGTGACGTCATCGTCGCCGTGAATCGCACTCGGGTCACGACTGTGGCGGACTTCCGCGAAGCGGCTCAGGGTAGCCCGTCGCTTCTTCTCAGCATCCGCCGTGGGAATACCACGCTGTTGCTGCCGATTCGGTAGCGAGTTAGCCGTCCGGTAGCGGACAGGCGCGGATTGACGACGGCGGACCGGTGAACCGGTCCGCCGTTTTTTTAACCGGCCACCATCCGGATGCCCATCACGACGAGAAGAAGCGCGAAACCTTTTCGCAATCTGCCCACAGGCAGGGTGTGAGCGAGCCGAGCGCCAAGGGGGGCCGTAAGGATGCTGGCAAGAGAAATGCCTAACACGGCGGGCCAGAGAATATAGCCGGTGGACCACCCGGGTCCTGGCACGCCCCAGCCGACCAGAGCGAATCCTGCAGCTGCGGAAAGTGCCGCCGGCAGCGTGCAGGCGGCCGCGGTTCCGACGGCGCTTCGCAGCGGGACGTCCGCCCAGAGCAGGAACACGACAGTCATGACGCCTCCTCCGATGCCTGCCAGGGCAGAAATCGTTCCGATCAGCGACCCAACCACGAAAGTCGCGACGGGACCGGGGAGTTGCCTGCCGCCCGGCGGCCGGTAACCGAGAATGGTGTAGAGCGCGATCGCGATTACCAGTATCCCGAAGCTTACCTGCAGGCTCCGATTCGCCAGAGCATCGGCAATCACCGCTCCCGCCAGCCCGCCGGCCACGATCCCGGGAACCAGCCGGCGAAAAGCGCTCCACACCACGCCGCCCCTGGCATGGTGAGCGCGAGCCGATGATAAGGCCGTGAATACTATGACGGCGAGAGAGGAGCCGAGGGCAAAATGCATCCGGCTTTCCGGCGGCACTCCAAGATCGAAAAGCGAGAACAGCAGATTGAGCGCCGGCACGATCACCAGACCGCCGCCGATGCCGAATAACCCGGCGAGGAACCCGGAAAGGACACCAATCAGCGGGAACAAAAGAAACGGACCAATGTCTGTCATCGAAACCGGCACCAATGGGTCGGGTCCCGCTACCCGCGGGTAGCCGACGTTGAAACTATCTTTCCGGTGACCATAATCGTGCTTCCGTGGCTCGCGTGTGCATGAAACCTAGCAGATCGCTGTCGTCGGCGTATCCCCCTGCGCTGCTGCTCGTGTTCGCCCTCATGACGCTGCTGGCCTGTGCACATTCCGGCGCGGCGCTGGGCTCAGAGGAGCGTCTGCAAGCACAGAGAGTCGCTTTCAAAAAAGCGCTGCCAAAGGCCGAGGCAGGCGACTGGAACAGCGTCCGCCCTTATCTCGACCTGCTCCAGGACTATCCCCTGCGCCCCGATTTGTCCGCCGCCTGGCTGCGCAGCAGTCTGGGACCGGAGACGGACGCCGAGGTGCGGCGGTTTCTGGACCAGCACCCCGACCTCAGTTTTACCAGAGACCTTCGTTATCAATGGGCGCAGTCGCTGGCCAGGCGCCGGGCCTGGTCACCGTTTCTCGAACTCTACGACGCCTATTACCGGGAAGCCGGTGACACTGGCCTGGACTGTATGGCCCTCAGGGGCCGAATCGCCGCCGGGATGTCAGATGACGTAGAGCAAATGGGTATCCGGATCTGGATGTCCGCCTACAGTCGGCCGAAGGAGTGCGATCCTCTGTTCGAGCACCTGTCGGAACAGGGGATGCTGACAGCCGAACGTCGGCGACAGCGTATCCGTCTCGCCCTCGAGGCTGGCCAGATACGTCTGGCCCGGTATCTTGCGCGACCGCTTTCCGACGAGGATCGGAGCAACATCGACCGCTGGGTGGCCATGCGGACCGACCCGGCCAGAGAACTGGCGGCAAAATCCCGTTTCCGTAATTCCGAAGACGACCGGGACCTGGTGGCATACGGCTTTCGCCGACTGGCCCGGCTCGACGCGCCGCAGGCGACTGTGCTTTGGGAACGTTACGATGACTTTCCCATGCCGGGCGACTATCGCCTTGCCATCGAACGCGACATCGCGCTGAGCCACGCCCGGCGTTTTCTCCCGGGAGCACGGTCATTGATCGATCGCCAGGCGGCCGGCGATCCCGATCCCATCGTTGCCCAGTGGCGGGTCCGGCTGGCTATCCGGGAACTGGACTGGGCAGGCGCGCTCAACGCCCTGGACGGCTTGTCCGCCGATGAAAAGGAAAGAACCATCTGGACCTACTGGCGCGCCAGGTCCCTGGACGGGGTCGGCGACAGCGATGCCGCCGCAGACATTTATTCCACCCTGGCCGGCGAACGGCACTACTACGCGTTTCTCTCTGCGGACCGGCTGGGCCGGGCGTACGATTTTGGCCACCGGCCGGCGGAACCGGACGAGGCCGTCATCGATAGCCTCGCATCCCGTGCCGACGTCATTCGAACCCGGGAACTGTACATGACCGGACTGTACGGCCGCGGCCGTATCGAATGGCGGCGCCTGCTGGATCGGCTCAGCGATAAAGAACGAGCGCAGGCGTCGATTCTCGCGTCGCGCTGGGGATGGTACTCGCAGGCGATCATTACCGCATCCGGCACCGATCTGCACGACGATCTCGATCTCCGGTTTCCCACCCCCTGGAAAGAGTCCTTTGTCGCCCTGAGCAGGAAGGTATCGCTGGAACCCTCTTTCGCATACGGCGTGGCGCGGAGCGAGAGCCTTTTCATGTCCGATGTGGCGTCCGGTGCAGGGGCCGTGGGCCTCATGCAGCTGATGCCCGCCACCGGTAAACAGACAGCAAGGGTAGCGGGCATTTCCTATCGCGGGACTTCGACGCTGATGGACCCGGAAAGCAATATCACTCTGGGCACGACTTACCTTGGAAACATGTTGCGGCGCTTCGGAAACAATCCGGTACTGGCCGCCGCGGCGTATAACGCCGGTCCACGCCGGGTATCGACCTGGCTGCCGACCGAAAGGCAGTTGCCTGCGGATGTGTGGATCGACTCCATGCCGTTCAGGGAGACGCGGCGTTATGTCCGCCGGGTGCTGGAAAGCGACACGGTTTTCGACTGGCGCATGGACGGCCGGCACCGAACGCTCTCGGAGCGGATGCCGCCGGTTCGGCCGGATTCGGAGAACGACGGCAACTGAAGGTCGTTGCACTATAATCGCGTCCCTTCGCGGTCTTCTGCATACGGAACTCATCCCCATGCAAACCCAGTTCCAGGGACGACGGATCTGTCTACTCGGCGGGTCCGGTTTCCTCGGAAGGCATGTGGCGGCCCGGCTGGTCGCCCGCGGCCACGAGGTCGTCGTTCTGACGCGGGCCCGGCATCGCAACCGGGACCTGCTGGTCCTGCCGACCCTGCGGCTCGTGCAGGGGAATCCGCTGAACGATTCGGATCTCGAGTCCGCCATCACCGGTGCCGACGCCGTCGTGAATCTCGTGGGCATCGTCAACGAGAAACGCAGACACGGCGGCGGATT
>JASFOT010000046.1:0-9098 GCA_050116375.1 Gammaproteobacteria bacterium
TCTTGCGCAGGAAGTGAAGTCTGGGAGTTCGAACATGGCGAAACGGGGCGAAATGACGCGGGACCGGATTCTGCAGGCGACCCAGGATCTGATCCTGGAGGGCGGGTTCTCGGCCACTTCCATCGACCGGGTGCTGGAGGCCACCGGGCTGACCAAGGGAGCGTTCTTTTACCACTTCAAGAACAAGGAGGCCCTGACCCGGGCCGTCATAGAACGCTACTCCAGAAAAGAACAGCTGCAGCTCGCCGACCTGATGGAACGCTCCCGAAACATGACCGGGGACCCCCTTCAGCAGCTTTTGGTCTGTATCGGTCTTCTGACGGAAGCGATGGAAAAAGAGATTACGGAATCGGGCAGGATCAATCCTGGCTGTCTATACGGTTCCTATGCCTACGAGCTGCCAGTGGTCGATCATCACGCGAGGCAGGCCATGCAGGATACGGTGATCCGCTGGCGGGGAACGATACGGGCTCAGCTGGACAGGATCGCGGAGACCTATCCCCCTCGCTCGGAGGTTGATCTGGATGCGCTGGCCGACAATCTGCTCGCCGTGATCGAGGGTGGCCTGATTCTCGGCCGCCTGATGGACGATGCCAGACAGACGCTGGAACATCTCAGGCTTTATCGCAATCATCTGGAGTTGCTGTTCAACCCTCCCGAACAGAAAGCCAACTCATGAACCGGTCGGCTGTCCGCCCGCGGCACCGGGTACTGGCGAGCAACCATGAGACAGGTTAGCCAGGCCATCCGTTTCCTGAAGGCCCCGGACGGCGTCACCATCGCCTGGGCCGACGCAGGGGAAGGGCCCGCGCTCGTCAAGGTGGCCAACTGGCTCAGTCATCTCGAGTACGACTGGGATAGTCCGTGCTGGCGGCACTGGATGCAGTTTTTTGCGGAGAACTTCAGGTTCATCCGTTACGACGAGCGGGGCTGCGGAATGACCGACTGGGATGTGGAGGATCTTTCTCCCGCCCGATGGATTCAGGACCTGGAAGCAGTCGTCGCCAAGGCGCGTCCGCAGGAGCCGTTCATCCTGATGGGCATCTCCCAGGGCACCGCTGCCGCTGTCCAGTTCGCAGCGCTTTATCCGGACAAGATCTCTCACCTGATCCTCTACGGCGGCTACGCCGAGGGATGGAAGTTCCGTGAGAATGCCGCCGGGCGTCGGGCCTACGAGGCCACCGTCGAACTGGCCCGATTCGGCTGGGGAGCGGACAATCCTGTCTTTCGCCAGCTTTTTACGTCACGCTTCATTCCGGAAGCGACCGAAGAGCAGATCGGCTGGTTCAACGAACTCTGCCGCCGGACGACGCGACCGGAAATCGCGGCACGGCTTCTTCAGGCGCGCTCGGAAGTCAACGTGACCGAGTACTTGCCGCGCGTTAAGACGCAAACGCTTGTGATTCATGCAGGGGATGACGAGGTCGTGCCATTGAGCGCCGGAAGGCGTCTCGCGTCGGAGATCCCCAACGCCGAGTTTGTGCAGCTGGAGTCCCGTAATCACATTCTGCTGGAGTGCGAACCGGCCTGGGAGCGGTTCAGAGAAATTGTCCTGCAGTTCACCGGACGGCCCCGGGGTGATGCAAGAACAGAGGATCCGGTGTTCCGGGAGCTGTCCGACCGGGAGCGACAGATTCTGACGCGCATGTGTTCGGGCGCCTCCAACGCTGAGATTGGCAGAACCCTCTTTATCAGCGACAAGACCGTACGAAATCACGTCACGCGGATCTTCGAGAAACTCGGCGTGGGCTCCCGCGCCCAGGCCATCGTGATGGCGCACGAAAAAGGTTTCCGCGGAGACGACTGAGTCGGCGGCGAGGTCGCGAGAGCCTGGAGCAGGTTGACAAATGTCCGGAGGATACGGAGATGAAGTGTTCCTGGTGGTTGTCGGCTGTGTGTTTTCTACTGGCGGCCTGCGCCGCCAGGGGAACGGGCTTCGATAGCAGTCGGGGCGACATTTCCCGGGTGCCGGAAGGGAAGGCCAGGGTGGTTTTCCTCCGCACTGACGAGTCCCTTCTGTACTCGGCCCGCAAGGCGCGGGTGCTTATCGACGGCGAAAAGACCGGCGGCTGTGCCCTCGGCGGATTCATCTTCCGGGATATGGCTCCCGGTGAGCATCGTCTGGTCGCGGACACGTGGGACGCGCCCGGGCGCTGCGAGGTGATCGTCACGGCCGAGGCCGGTCGAATCTACTACTTCCAGGTGGATCCGCGCCCCCAGAGTTTCTGGGGTTTTGCCGGTCCCGCCGCGGCAAGCGATCTTCTGGGACAGAGCATAGCCTTCAGCATCGCCTCGGGTATCGGCGGAATGACAGCGGAGTCCTACGGTAAGGAATGTGGTGGCGTTTTCCGGCTGTACCCGGTCGATGAGCCGACAGCCATGAAGCGTCTCGCAAAGCTCCGATTGTCGGACTGAGCCCGATGACAGACGGTCAGGACGCGGGCGGGCGCGTGGTACCGTAGCGCCCGCCGTTTTGCTGTCTAGTCGTCTCCAAGCCCCCGGATCTTCAGGAGCGGTTGGATATCCGGATCGCGGCCACGGAATTTGCGGTACAGGATTTCCGGCTCCTCCCGACCGCCCGCCTCGAAGATGTATTTCTTGAACCGCTTGGCAAGCTCCGGATCAAAAACATCTCCGCTCTCGGTGAAGGCCGTGAAGGCGTCGGCGTCGAGGGTCTCGGCCCAGAGATAGGCGTAGTAGCCGGCCGAATACCCGCCCGAGAAGATATGGGCGAAATACGGGCTCCGGTATCTCGGTTCTATCTGGGGGATGAGACCGTAATCGCCGAGTGTCTCCGCTTCGAAGGCGCGGGCATCGCTGATCCCGGTGGTTTCCTCCGCGGTCATGGTATGCCACGCCAGATCCAGCAGCGAGGCGGCAATGTACTCAGTCGTGCCAAATCCCTGGTTAAAAGTGGAGGAGGCCTCGATTCTGGACATCAGAGTGTCGGGTATGACCTCTCCTGTCTGATAGTGCCTCGCATAAACGCTGAGGACTTCCGGCGCCCGGGCCCAGTGCTCGAGAACCTGGGAACACAGCTCAACGTAGTCCCGCGGCAGCCCCGAGGTGCCGGAGAAACGCTCGAAACGTACGGTCGTCAGTAGTCCCTGGAGGGCATGTCCGAACTCGTGGAACAGCGTTTCGGACTCATCGAAGCTCAATAGCGTGGGCTGACCCTCTCCCGGTTTGATGAGATTCAGGTTGTTGGTGACGATCGGTCTTACCGGGTGATCGATGTCGGAAGCATCGCGATAGGTGCTCATCCACGCGCCGCCTTTCTTGGAATCACGGGCGTAGTAATCGACCATGAAAATGCCCAGGTGGCTGCCATCCGGATTCCTCACCTCGAACGCCTCCACGTCGGGATGCCAGACCGGGACATCGGCGAGGGGATGAAAAGTGATGCCGAACAGACGATTGGCGGTGTAAAAGGCGCCTTCCTGCACGCGGCTGAGTTCGAAATAGGGTTTCAGGACATCGTCGTCGAGAGAGAATCGGAGCTCCCGGACCCGCTGTGCGTAATACCACCAGTCCCAGCCCTGAAAATCCTTGACTCCGTCACCGAACGCCTGGCCCTCCATGTCGACGAGTTCCCCGCGGGCCCGTTCCAGGCCCGGTTTCCAGACCTGGAGGAGAAACTCTGTTGCGCGCTGCGGTGTCTTGGCCATATTGACCGCCAGCTGGTAGTCGGCGTGGGTGCTGTAGCCCATCAGCCCGGCGCGCCGGGCACGCAGCCAGGCAATCTCCAGCAGGATTCCCCGATTGTCGAACTCGTTGCCCTGGGCGCCCCGGGATCGATAACCGTCGAAGAGACGGCGTCGAAGATCCCGGTTGTCCGCGTAGGTCATGAAGGCCTCGAATGAAGACCGGTCGAGCCCGAACACCCAGGCATCCTGGTGACCCCGGCTGATCGCCGCCTGGCGTGCAGCCGAGACGACGTCGGAGGGCAGACCGGCCAGATCTGCCTCGTCGGTGATTACAAGCTCGAAGTTCTTGGTTTCGGCCCGCAGATTCTGGCCGAACCGGGCGCTGAGTTCCGAGAGCCGGGCGTTGATCTCCTTCAGCTGCTCGCGAGTCTCCAACGGAAGAGCGGCGCCGGATCGCACGAAATCCCGATGGGTCAGTTCCGCGAGTCGGCGTTGTTCCGGGTCCAGCTCAGCTTCGTCCAGGGACTGGTAGACGGCATCCACCCGGGCGAACAGGGCCGGGTCCAGGTAGATGGCATCCTGCTGGCGCGTATAGCGCGGCTTGAATTCCAGCTCCAGGGCGTCGAGGGTCTCGTTGGTATCTGTGCTCGTCAGGTTGCTGAATACACTCCAGACCCGGCTGAGCTCCGTGCCAGACAGCTCGAGAGCGAGGATCGAATTCTCGAAATCCGGCGGTTCGGGATTGGCCAGGATGGCCGTGATACGTTCGCGTTGAGCTTCGAATCCAGCTTCGAGGGCCGGGCGGAAGTCCTCGTCACCAATTCTGTCGAAGGGCGGAATCCCGAACGGCGTGTCCCATTCCTCGAAAAATATGTTCTCGTTGTCTGTTTCCATCAACGCCTCTCCGGAGGCCGCCGCGGAGTCGGCGGCGAAGTGTGGCAAAAGGAAAACGGCCAGCGTAAGTACTGTGGTCTTCAGTCTCATGTTCGCTCCGGCCAGCTTGCGGAAATTGTTCTGATGAGGCCTAGTGTGATGTGCGTGACAGGGGCTTACGGGGCACTCAGTCAACTGCCTCTTAATACTCCCATAACTCATGGTCTGCATTGAGTCTGATCAATTCGGGACTTCGCGGAAAGAATGGCACATGGCATCAACGTCGTGGTACCGTGAAAAATCCGGTACTGATCAGCGAGAAGCGAGATGCGCAAGTTCCATCCAGTTCTGCTCGCCATGATGTTGTTCACCCTCGGGGTCGTAGTTCTGCTGGCCCTGAGGCTGATCTTCGGCATCGACTCCGCGCTGGTGCCCTGAGGACGTTCGTCTAGTCGGCGTCCTTGTCCTTGCCGCCCATCGATCTGGCGAGAGCGATTCGGCGATCCGCCATAGCTTCCAGCCGCGCCACGATCCGACGATTGACGGTGCCCTCCGGGTAGCGCCCGCTTTCGTCACGCTCACCCGCGTCAATTCCCGTCAGCAGTGAAAGGCATTCGTCCACGTGGCGGACAGCATAAATGTGGAACTGTCCCGCGGCCACGGCCTCCCTGACTTCCTTGTTCAGCATCAGGTGTTTTACGTTCGCCGCCGGGATAATGACGGCCTGTTCCCCGTTGAGCCCGCGATCGCGGCAGACGTGGAAGAAGCCCTCGATCTTTTCGTTAACGGCGCCGATGGCCTGGACCTGGCCGAGCTGATTGACCGAGCCCGTGACAGCCATGGATTGTTTCAGAGGGAGATCGGCGATAGCTGAAAGCAGCGCGCAGAGTTCCGCTGCCGAAGCGCTGTCCCCTTCCACGCCGGAGTAGCTCTGCTCAAAGACGAGGCTGGCGGACAGCGACAGAGGCTTGTCCCGGACGTAATGCGCACCCAGGAAGTTGGAGAGAATAAGTACTCCCTTGGAGTGAATGGGTCCGCCAAGCTCCACTTCCCGTTCTATGTCAATGACCTTGCCCGGGCCCAGAGTCACGCGGGCGGTGATCCGCGTCGGGTGTCCAAAGCCGAGCCCGCCTGCCTGGAACACCGCAAGCCCGTTGACCTGACCCGTGGTCGACCCTTCCGTGTCGATCATGATCGTCCCCCGACGGACCTCGCGGATCAATCGGTCTCGGATCCGGGCGGCGCGGTGCTCTCTCGCGTCGATGGCATGCTGCACGTCGTCGGCCGTGACGCGCTCACTCTCGCGCTGTTCAGCCCAGTAATGGGCTTCCCGGGTCACATCCATCAGATCGGCGATTCTGGTCGTCAGCATTTCCGAGTCGCCGGCGAGCCGACTGCTCTCCTCGACGAGCCGGGCCATGCCCGATGCGTCGATGGGCAGGAGGTTTTCCCGGCGCGCGATGGAACCGACGAGTCGGGCCAGGGCCTGTACCTCCTCGTCCGCGCGGTCGGCCTGCGTGTCGAAGTCCACTTTGACCTTGAACAGGGTGGCGAATTCCGGATCGTAGGCCTGCAGCAGATAATAGATGTGCGGTTCCCCGATCATGATTACCTTGGTCGAGAGCGGTATGGGCTCCGGCTCCAGGGATACGGTGCTGACAAATCCGTAGGCCTGATCCAGGCTCTGGATATTGATCTCGCCTGCCTTCAGTGACCGCTTTAGGGCATCCCAGGCGAAGGGCTTGAGCAGCACCTGCAGGGCATCCATGATCAGGTAGCCGTTGTTGGCCCGGTGCAATGCGCCGGCCCGTATGAGGTGGAAGTCCGTGACCAGCGTGCCCATGCGGGAAACGTGCTCGATCTGCCCGATCAGGTAGGGGTAGGTGGGATGCGTCTCGAAGACCACTGGCGCACCCTGCGCGTCCGAGTGATCGACGATCAGATTGACGCCATAGCGCCTGAGCGCCGGAGACTCTTCCCCTGAGTTCAGGATGAGACCCTCTCCGATCATCTGATCGTTCGGCGCCGTCTGCGGGGCTTCGCCGCGTTTGAAAAGTTCTACATGATTTGCGATGTCGCTTTTCATGGCCCGCAGATATTCCAGCACCCGCGGAAAGGCCTCGTAGCGTTTCAGCATCTCGGTCACAAGGCTGCCGACAGCAAACAGGGCCACGCCCTCGTCGAGCTCACGGACACCGGCCATGACGGTCCGGACCCGCCCGGGGATCTGCTCGAGCATCTGCCTCAATTCATGGCTCAGTTCCTTGGTGTCCTGCTGCAGACGCTTCTTGTCCTCGTCCGAGAGTCGCTGGTACTCCTTGGGCGAGATGACGCTCTCGCCGTCCTTGAGGGGGACGAAAGCGAAGCCAGTGGCTGTCTGGATCACGCCCAGGCCACGCTTTCGGGCGTTTTCCCGGACCTCTTCGAAGGCCGCCATCTGTTCCTGCTGAGCCTGCTCCTCGATGGCCTGCCTCTGGGCGCGGTATTCCTCGCTTTCCAGGGCGTTCGGAATGGCCGTGTGGGCTTCTGCGATGAGCTGGGTCACGTTGTCACGGAATTGCGAGCCCAGCCCGGCCGGCAGCTCGATTGCGGCAGGGCGCCGAGGATCCGAAAAGTTGTTCACGTAGCACCAGTCGGATGGTCTGGGAGCGCCCGCAGCGCGCTTCTCCAGATATTGCCGGACGAAGCTGTGCCGGCCCGTGCCGGTAGGGCCAAGCACGAACATGTTGTAGCCCTCACGGTCCAGCCCAGTGCCCAGCTCGATGGCCCCCATGGCGCGCTCCTGCCCAAGGAGCCCGAAATATTCTTCAAGCTCGCTCGAGTCCTGGAAACCGAGGGAATCGGGATCACAGCGGTGGTAAAGCTTGTCTGTGGGAAGGGGGCGCGGGGGCTGCATGGTGATCCTCCCTGTGACGGCATGCATCGCGGAGCGCATCCTCGCCGACGAGGGCCGGGCGAGGCTGCTCCCAACTCAAGCTTAGCAGCGCCCCGGGACAGCGACAGCGGACTCTGGCCGAGGATTCAGGAGGGAGAAGGATTCAGCCGGACCAGCCGGCCAGGCGCAGACCCCTGACGTAACGCTCCACGTCCGTCTCCCGGAGGAACACCCGAAGCCGCTCCTCTGTCAGGTCGGGGGCGAGCCGGATCATCTGGCCCAAAGCGCGGCGCGCCTCGTCAAGCTTGCCCAGCAGGGCGCTGGCCGCGGCAATGATGCGCCAGGCACCCGGCTGGTCGGACTTTATGTCGAGACTGCGCTGGGCAAACTGAATTGCTTCGTCGTATCGCTCCGCCATGAAGTGGGCGGAACCGATAGTGAACAGGAACTCGTTCATCAGCGGATCCTGTGGGGACAGGCGCATTGCCTTTTCAACCATCGGGATTCCCTCGTCGGGCCGACCTGCAGTGGTCAGGGTTGCGCCCAGCGACCAGAAGGCCAGCGCCGAACTCGGGTTTGCCTGGACGGCCCGCTCGAGCACCGCCACCGCCCGATCGCGATGACCGCAGAGTGAGCAGGCGAATCCCAGGGCGGTCAGCGACATGGGATCGTCCCGATCTGCCGCTACAGCGTGTTCGGCCGCCTGCATGGCCGCCCGCAGCGGTTCCTCACGGGAATCCACCCACTGGTAAATCACTTCGTACATGTGGCTGAAGGCGATCACGCAATAAGCCGTGGCGGAATCGGGCTGCAGTTCGAGCGCCCGGGCCGCCCAGGCGCGGGCCTTCGCCACACCCTCACGGGTGTAGCGATACAGGTGCCACATTCCGCGATGAACACAGTCCCAGGCATCCGCGTTCTTTGGTGCCCTTCGAATGGCGTGGAGCATTTCGCTCTGAAAAAGGGCCGGTCCCACGGCACCGGCGATGGATGCCGTAATCTCGTCCTGCACCTCGAAGATATCGCTGATCTCGCGATCGTATCGACCTGACCAGACCTGGCGGCCGTCGCCGCTGTCCACGAGCTCGGCGTTCACGCGTATCCGGTCACCGACTTTCCTGACGCTGCCGGTGACAATGTAGTGAGCGCCCAGGTCCTTGCCTGCCTGGCGGGGGTCTGTCGGCTTGTCCTTGTAAGCGAAACTGGAGTTTCGCGAAATGATGGGGTAAACCCGAAGCGCTGCCAGGGACGTGATCAGGTCCTCCGCCAGTCCGTCGGCGAAATATTCCTGGTTCGGATCCGCGCTCAGGTTGCGGAAAGGCAGTACAGCGATCGCGCTGCGGCCGCCAAAGCCCGGCACCTGGGGTTCGATACCGGCCCGGGAGTCATCGGGATCACGCTCCTCGTCATCCGGTTTGTGCTCGATTTCGTAGATCCGTACGGGCCGCGGCACGTTCTTCAGCGAGAATTCGCCCTTGTCCCGCAGGTTGAGCGGCAGCTTGCCGTCGACCTGGTCGAGCACCGCGCGGGAGATGGCCACGGAGCCCGGCGTTGCTTCCGCCTCGATCCGGGCCGCCACGTTGACGCCGTCGCCAACGATCCGGTCGCCGATCACGATCAGGTCCCCCACGTTGATCCCGATGCGGAAGCGCATTTGCTTGTCTTCGGGGCGCTCGGCGTTGTTCTCGGCAAGCTGCCGCTGG
>JASFOT010000047.1:0-9086 GCA_050116375.1 Gammaproteobacteria bacterium
GTTCGTCACGGATGTGGAGGGCCGGGGTGTGCCCGGTGCCTCGGTCGACGTTAGCGTGCTGTCCCTGAGGTTCATCAAGGGGCAATACGTTGCCGGAACTGATTTATGGCAACCGACACCGTCAGCAACTTGCTTTGACGAGGACACCAAGTTCTGCAGCGATTTTCAGGAACCGAACGGGGACAGCCGATGCCGCAATGGTCGGCTTGATCCGGGCGAGGACGATCCTCTGGTAGTCAATCCGGACGGGCCAGGACAGGGCGCCGTGCCCATCGGTAATGGCTCCGGGCAGATCGAGGCCGGCAACGTGGCATCGCTCTCTGCGGGGACCCTCACTACCGACAGCGCAGGCCGCGCAGATTTCCGCCTGATCTACCAGCAGGTGTATGGCAACTGGGTGGAAGTGAGGCTGCGTGTGAAAACGGCAGTGGCGGGTACGGAGTTCTCCAAGACCCAAGATTTTACCCTGCCGGTCACTGTGGATGACCTGGAGCTGGATGCCGCGCCTCCCGGACTGGGAGAGGGGAGTGTGGCCAGTCCGTGGGGAACCAAGCCGGGATGTGAAGTGAAACCGTCCGAAGGCTGACAGCCAGATAAATCGTGTGTATCGACACGGGCCGGTCCTTCGGGACTGGCCCGTGCCTTTTGTGGGACACTGTTTCTGCCGATGACCACAGAAAAAAACATTTTTCTCGTCGGACCGATGGGTGCCGGCAAGACTGCCGTGGGCCGGCAGCTCGCTCGGTCCCTGCATATGGCGTTCGTGGACAGCGACGCTGAAATCGAGAAACGAACGGGCGTCGATATCCCGTTTATATTCGAGAAAGAGGGCGAGGAGGGCTTCCGGCGAAGGGAAAGCACCGTCATACAGGATCTTTCCCGTCTCGAATCCGTGGTCATGGCTACCGGAGGCGGAGCCATACTCGATCCGGAGAATCGAGCCGCGTTGACCAGCCGGGGAACGGTTATTTATCTTCACGCCTCCGTGGGCCAGCAGCTGGCGCGAACACGACTTTCCGACAACCGGCCGCTTCTGCATACCGATGATCCGGCCGGGCGGCTCGAGGGCCTGATGGCCGTGAGGGAGCCCCTGTACCGGAAAATGGCCGACCTCGTGGTGGATACGGACGGACGAAAGGTGAAAGAAGTGGCCAGGGACATCCTGCGTCTCCTGGAACAGGAGTAGGTTTATGCCGCGAACAGACAGCCGCTCCATCCACATCAGCCTTCCCAGCGGAGACTATGACGTGCTGGTGGGGGCCGGGCTCGTCGATCGTTCGGAGTGCTTTGCGACAGACCTGATCGGTGCCGACGTGCTGATCGTCACCAACGAGACCGTGGCGCCGCTCTACCACGATCGCCTGCTAATGGCATTGGGCAGGCGCCGGGTCGAGGCCTGCGTGCTTCCTGATGGAGAGGAGTTCAAGACGCTGGAGACTTTTTCCCGCGTCATCGACGTACTGGTCCGCGCCAGGTTTCATCGGGACGTCACCGTAGTGGCGCTGGGCGGCGGCGTTATCGGCGACATTGCCGGTTTCGCGGCCGCCTGTTATCAGCGCGGCGTGGACGTTGTCCAGGTGCCGACGACTCTCCTGGCCCAGGTCGATGCCTCCGTCGGCGGCAAGACCGGTGTCAATCATCCGGGGGGCAAGAATCTTATTGGCGCATTCCATCAGCCCCGTCTGGTGGTGGCGGACGTGGCCACACTGGAGACGCTGCCGTCGCGGGAGTATCTGGCCGGCATGGCCGAGGTCGTAAAGTACGGTGCCGGTCTGGACAAGGAATTTTTTCTCTGGCTGGAGCAGAATGTGGATCGCCTGCTTCGCCGCGAGCCGGGTCCCCTGGTGGAGGCTGTTGCACGGTGCTGCGAATGCAAGGCCAGGATCGTGGAGCAGGACGAAAAAGAGGCCGGCCGGCGGGCTCTGCTCAATCTCGGCCATACCTTCGGCCACGCTTTCGAAGCGGCCATGGGCTACAGGGAGTGGTTGCACGGGGAGGCGGTCAGCGCGGGGATGGCCGTGGCGGCGCGACTGTCTGCAAAGCTCGGGCATCTTCCCGGGACGGACGCCGGTCGCATCATCGACCTGCTCGACCAGCTTGGCCTGCCCACGCGGCCTCCGGACCGACCGGCGTCGGAGATCATCGAGCTCATGGCCATGGACAAGAAGGTGCTTTCAGGACGCATGCGATTCGTGCTGTTGCGGGCCGTCGGGGATTCCTTCGTGACCGATGACGTGGCGCGAGAAGACGTGGAGTCAGCCTTGCAGGAGACGGGCGCGGAATGACGGAAGGCAACAGATCCCCCCGGCTGGCGCCCTACGCGGCCAGGGAGGCGCTGTCTCCCGGTCGAAGGATCGCAGAGCCGCCCCCGACACACCGCAGCGAGTTTCAGCGGGACCGGGATCGGGTGATTCACAGCACGGCCTTCAGGCGGCTCGTTTACAAGACCCAGGTTTTCGTCAACCATGAGGGTGATCTCTACCGGACCCGTCTGACCCACTCCCTCGAGGTAGCCCAGGTCGCGAGAACCGTGGCCGGGGCTCTCTGGCTCAACGAGCACCTCACGGAGGCGATCTGCCTTGCCCACGATCTGGGACACACGCCTTTCGGTCACGCCGGGCAGGATGCCCTGAATGCCTGCATGCGGGATTACGGCGGGTTCGAGCACAACCTGCAGTCGCTGCGGGTGGTGGATGAGCTGGAGGAAAAATACGCCGACTTTCCCGGACTCAATCTGATGTTCGAGACTCGCGAAGGCATTCTCAAGCACTGCTCGCGGCGACGGGCAAAGGAACTGGGCGAACTGGGCGAGCGTTTCCTGCAGGGACGTCAGCCCACCCTGGAAGCGCAGCTCGCCAACCTTGCCGACGAGATTGCCTACAACAGCCACGACGTGGATGACGGGTTGCGCGCCGGACTGCTGACCATCGACGAATTACGTAACGTTTCCATGTTCGAAAGGGCCTTTGCGGAGGCTCGGGCCGGCCACCCGGCGCTCGACGGAAGAAGGCTGATCCACGAAATTCTGCGGCGGCTTATCGGTTATCTGGTAGATGACCTGGTGGACGAATCCCGCGACAGGCTTGCAAAAGCGGCTCCGGCGGATCTGGAAGCAGTCAGGGCAAGCGAACGGCCGCTGATTGGTTTCAGCGGGGCGATGGAGTCCGAACACCGTCAGCTCAAGAAGTTTCTCCTGGACCGGCTCTACCGGCACCCGCGGGTGCTCCGGATGACCACCAAGGCGAAGAGGACGGTTCGAAAATTGTTCGAGACTTTCGCCGACGAGATCCGGCTCATGCCCCGGGAATTCGCCCAGGCCGCGGAAAAGGCGCAGCACGAGACGGGAGATGCGGGCAGGCTGCGGGTCGTGACCGACTATATCGCCGGCATGACGGATCGATACGCAATTCTGGAATACGAACGCCTGTTTTCCCCCGGCGAGCCCACGTAAGCCTGCCGTGCCGCGTGCTAGAATGCCGCCGCCTCAAATCGGGAGAAAGCGATGTCGAGCAGGGCCATACCTGCAGCAGAGCGGCTGATTTTCGCGCTGGATGTGCCCGACGCGGATGCCGCCAGGACGCTGGCGGAGAAGCTGGGGGACAGTGTCCGGTTCTATAAACTCGGCCTCGAATTGATGATGGCCGGCGGTTATTTCGAGCTCCTGGACTGGCTTGTGGAACGGGACAAGCGTGTCTTCGTCGATCTCAAATTCTTCGACGTTCCGGCGACCGTAGGCCGCGCCGTGGCGCGGCTCCGGAACCGGGGTGTCACGTTCGCCACGGTGCACGGCAACCAGTCGATCATGGAGGCGGCCGCGGAAGCCAAGGGTGACGTGGGGATTCTCGCCGTCACCGTCCTGACGAGCCTGGATCGGGGAGATCTGGACGACCTGGGATTCCGGTGCGACGTGGAGCAACTCGTGCTGTCCCGGGCCCGTCGTGCGCTGGAGGCCGGTTGTGACGGCGTGATTTCCTCGGGACTGGAGGCCCCGACCCTGAGGCGGTCCGTGGACGACCGGTTGATCGTGGTGACGCCGGGTATTCGACCCGTGGATAACCGGCCGGAGGACGATCAGAAACGGGTCGTCACCGTGCAGGAAGCCTTCGGCAACGGTGCGGACTACATCGTTGTCGGCAGGCCCATCCGGGACGCGGCAGACCCCCGCCTCGCGGCTGAATCGATCCAGGAGTCCATCGCAGGGGTATTCGGCCGGTGACCAGCTCTCTCAAAAACGATCTCTTGCTACGCGCTTTGCGACGTCAGCCAACGGAACGAACCCCGGTCTGGATGATGCGCCAGGCGGGACGATATCTGCCGGAATACATGAAGATCCGGCGGGAAGCCGGGAACTTCATGGCGCTGTGTACTAACCCGGAGCTGGCCTGCGAGGTGACCATGCAGCCCTTGCGCCGGTTCCCGCTGGACGCCGCGATTCTCTTCTCGGACATCCTGACCGTTCCTGACGCCATGGGTCTCGGACTGTACTTCGAGGCCGGGGAGGGCCCCCGCTTCGAAAGACCCGTGCGAAGCCGCGCGGATGTGGAAGCGCTCCGGGAGGTGGATCCCGAGGACGAACTGGGATACGTGACGAGCGCCGTCAGCCGGATTCGCAGGGAGCTGGACGGTACCGTTCCGCTCATCGGCTTCTCGGGTAGCCCGTGGACGGTTGCGACCTACATGGTGGAGGGCGGCAGCAGCAAAAACTACGGGATCATAAAGCGGATGCTCTACGACGATCCGGATTCCATGCATCTGCTGCTGGAGAAAGTGTCGCGCGTCACCCGAGATTACCTGAATGCCCAGATTGCCGCTGGCGCGCAGGCCATCATGATTTTCGATACGTGGGGCAGCGTGCTCACGCCCGCCAGCTATCGGGAGTTTTCGCTCAGATACATGAACAGAATCGTGGACGAACTCGATACGGGCAGCGGCGAGAACCGAATTCCGACCATCCTGTTCACCAAGGGGGCGGGCAGCCGTCTGGCAGAAATGTCGAGGAGCGGCTGTGACGCTCTTGGCGTGGACTGGACGACGGATCTGGCGGAAGCCAGGCGGCTCACCGGGGACAGCGTCGCATTGCAGGGAAATCTTGACCCCAGCGTCCTATACGCCGCGCCGGAGATCATTCGCCGGGAGGTTTCATCGGTTCTCGACAGTTTCGGGCGCGGCCACGGTCACGTTTTCAACCTCGGCCACGGCATAGCGCCGGATGTGGATCCGGATCACGCGGCAGCGATGGTGAACGCGGTACACGATCTCAGTCCCCGCTATCACGCAGAGCCCTGACCGGAAACAAGGGACACTGCTCCCGGCGAGGTCCAGCGTTCAGCCGGATCGCCACGCAGGATGGCCGTCATGATCGCCAGCTCCCGCGTCTGTATGGTGTCGATGAATTCATCGGCGCTCTTCATATGCCGGAAGGCCACGAATCCTCGTTCGATAAAGTCATGCAGGGCGCCGAACCCGGCCATATGGGCGGGTCCATGGGCAAGGAGAACAGTCCGGTAGACCAGGGTATGGTGCACGACCCGGTCGAGGGCGCGTCCCACTTCGCCGATGAGCCTGATCTGACGTTCCCTCTCCGGTTCGTTGTCGCAATTCCGATAGGCCTCGGCGTACTTTTCCGCGGAAAGTTTTCCACCCGTCTCCAGCTCCCCGCCCAGAACCTGGACCATCCGGTAATCCAGTTCCTGGGTCAGCGCGTGGACCTCCATGCCCCTGGCGATGGATTCGAGCGCGCCCTTGGGCATCATCCGGATCATCACCGGATAAACGCGCTCCATATCCTCGTCGCGGGGGCTGTAGTCCCGGTCGCCGTAGAGATCGGTCAGGAAAAAGCTTGCCGCCGGGCCGAATCTGTCGGACTCGAGCAGATCGCCATGGGTCCTGGAAAGACGGTCGGCCTGGAAACGGGCCAGGGCCCTGAACTCGGCTCGCAACTGCCCGTTGGCAATGAGTTTGTGACGGCCGGCGCGGCATCGCTGTATCAGTCCAGTGAGGCGCTGGCCGAGTTCGCTGCGTGACGGACCTCTCACGCTGTTGCCTCCCCGGTGCCCGTGGTCTTCAAAGGCCGTCGAAAAAGCCATCGCCGCCGGGATGGAAAACCATGATGCATAGCAGCATGATACCTCGTCAAATGATATGCTTGGAGTATGCAACACTCGGTATGGACGGGATTTTTCCTCATCGGAACCCGCTCCGGCACAAACGAGGATGGAGGCGCAGATCATGTCTACTGACGAATCAGGGCGCAAGCAGAACGGTTACCAGCTGGGGTCGCTGATACGGACCTCGGCTCACGACATCTGGCTCGCCGGGCTTGGTGCCTATTCCAGGGCCAACAAGGAAGGTTCCCGTTTCTTCGAGTCGCTGGTCGAACTCGGCGCGGCAGTGGAGAAAAAGGCGCGAAACCAGGTGTCGCGACCATTCCGGGCGGCTGAACGCCAAATGGACGGCGCCAGGTCAGCGGTGAACGAAACCTGGGAACGGCTGGAGATGCTCTTTGATCGCCGCGTGGCCCGGGCCCTGCATTCGCTGCAGATACCGACACAGAGGGACGTGGCAGAGCTGACCCGACGGGTAGCCAAGCTCCAGGCGCTGGTTGAGGAGCTGTCGGAGACACCGGTCGCCGGACGGCAGGCATCCAGGCCCGGCGTCAAGAAGAGCGGCGGGAGAGCCCGAACCGGGACCCGCAGTGCCCGGGGCACGGGGAAGGCGGCTAGCCGCAAGAAAGGCACGGCGAAGACCGCCAGGAAGCCCCGCAAGAAAACCGGCAGATCCGCCAGGACCTGATCATGGTCAGCAAGACCAACGGCGCCGGGATCGCCGGCAAGAAAAAGATCGGTGTTGCGCTGGCCGGTGGCGGCCCGCTGGGCGGAGTTTACGAGATCGGTGCCCTGATCGCGCTGAACGAAGCCCTGGAAGGCATGGACTTCCAGCACGTGAATGTCTATGTGGGCGTCAGCGCGGGAGCGATGATCTCCGCGCTGCTTGCCAACGGTATCGCGCCCGAGGACATGGCGAGGGTGTTCATCAGGCCACGCCCCGGGGACGCCCGCTTTTCGCCGCTCCTTTTCCTGCAGCCCAATTACCGCGAGTACCTGAGACGGATGGTCAACGTTCCTCCGCTCTTGCTGGAGGGAGTAACGAAATATCTGCGAAATCCCTTGAAGCGGGGACTTTTGGAATCCTTGTCGGGACTGACCCGGGCGATTCCGACAGCTATTTTCGACAATGAACCGATGGAGCGTTTTCTCTCAGGCCTGTTCGCGAACCGGGGCTTCAGCAACGATTTCCGGAAGCTCGTCAAGGAGCTTTACATCGTCGCGGTGGACCTGGACACCGGAGAGTCGGTCCGTTTCGGTGGCGAGGGCATGGATCATGTGCCCATCTCCAGAGCGGTACAGGCAAGCACGGCGCTACCCGGGCTTTATCCTCCGGTGAAGATAGAAGGGCGGGATTTTGTCGACGGTGGTCTGAAGCGTACGCTGCACGCATCCGTTGCGCTGGACGCGGGCTGCGATCTGCTGTTTTGCATCAACCCCATTGTGCCCTATGACGCAGACCTGGCGCCTGCCGACGAGCAAAAACGTCATCACAAGCTGGTGGAGGGCGGTCTGCCGGTCGTCCTGTCCCAGACCTTCAGGGCGATGATCCACTCGCGGATGCGGGTAGGCATGTCCAAGTACGATTCTCTCTATCCCCAGGCGAAGATCGTGCTGTTCGAGCCCGACAGGCACGATTCCAGGATGTTTTTCACCAACGTCTTCAGCTACTCGGACCGGGAGACCGTCTGCCAGCACGCATATCGCACCACCCGCCGGGACCTCCGGGCTCGTCAGGCGGAACTGGGATCGGTGCTTTCGGCGCACGGGATCAAGATTCGCCGCGGCATTCTGGAGGATCCGGATCGGCATTTCTCCGATGCCCTGGCTTCAGCGGAGGGTATGCAGGACGTCGGGATCTATATGAACCAGACCACCAATCGTCTCAGCGAGGCGCTGGACGGCCTGGATGGCTGGCTGGAGGCGCAGCAGGGGATGCTTAAAGCGCGGCGCCAGACCGCCGAGTGAGTCTCAGCTGTCCCTCAGCTCGCGCCGGAGAATCTTGCCGACGTTGGTCTTCGGCAGTTCTTCCCTGAACTCCACGGCCTTGGGACGCTTGTAACCGGTCAGTCTTTCCTTGCAGAAAGCAAGCACCTGCTGTTCCGTGAGGTTCGGATCCTTGCGAACAATGAAAAGTTTTACCACCTCGCCGGATTTCTCGTCCGGAATTCCGACCGCCGCGGCCTCCAGAACTCCGTCCAGCTGGACCACCACGTCTTCCACCTCATTGGGGAAGACATTGAAGCCCGACACCAGGATCATGTCCTTTTTACGGTCGGTGATGAAGATGTAGCCTTTTTCATCCATCCGACCCATGTCGCCGGTGCGCAGCCAGCCCCCTTCGAACATGGTTTTGTCCGTTTCTTCCGGTCGCTGCCAGTAGCCGGCCATGACCTGTGGGCCGCGGATGCATATCTCGCCGACCTCGCCCAGCGCCAGTTCCGCTCCGTCCTCATCGCGGATACTGACTTCCGTGGAGGAAATCGGCAGTCCGATGGACCCGGTAAATTCCCTTGTTTCAGGGGGATTGATACAGGCTGCGGGTGACGTCTCGGTCAGCCCGTAGGCCTGCAGGATCGGTTGTCCGGTGACCTTTTGCCATTGATCCGAGACGGCTTTCTGCACGGCCATGCCTCCGCCCAGGGCGATTTTCATGTGGCTGAAATCCACGTTTTCGAAGCCCGGCGTATGCAGAAGTCCGTTGAAAAGGGTATTGACGCCGCTGATGAAGGTGAACGGATATTTGTCGAGTTCCTTGATGAAGCCCTGCATGTCGCGGGGATTGGTAATAAGGATGTTGTTACCCCCCATCACCGTAAACATCAGGCAATTGGCCGTCAGCGAGAAGATGTGATAAAGCGGAAGCGCCGTAATCACCGTATCCTCGCCCTCGGTGAGATGCTTGCCGCACCAGGCGCGGGCCTGCAGCACGTTGGCGACGAGGTTGCCGTGAGTGAGCATGGCGCCCTTGGAAACGCCCGT
>JASFOT010000048.1:0-9036 GCA_050116375.1 Gammaproteobacteria bacterium
CAATGCGACCATGGGCTGCGGGATCGACAAGGGTTCCCTCGAGGTCTCGGCCTGCGACGTGCTGCTGGGGGATGCGGAGGCCAGGCAGGCGATTCAGCGTGCCGCGGAAGGAGATTTCGACGTCATACCGGCGAATGCCGACCTTACGGCTGCCGAGGTGCAGCTGATCAATGAATTCGGCCGCGAGACAAGGCTGCGGGCCGCCCTCGAGCCCATTCTTGGCGACTACGACTTCGTTCTGATCGACTGCCCGCCGTCGATCAACATGCTCACAGTCAACGCACTGACGGCCGCCAGCGGAGTCCTGATCCCGATGCAGTGCGAATACTACGCGCTGGAAGGTCTTTCATCCCTGCTGAACACCATCGAACAGATCAGGGATGCGGTGAATCCGCGGCTTCAGCTGGAGGGCCTGCTCCGGACCATGTTTGATCCGCGTAATAACCTGGCCAACGAGGTCTCAGGTCAGTTGATCATGCATTTCGGGGAAAAGGTGTACCGGACGGTGATCCCGCGGAATGTGCGTCTGGCGGAAGCCCCCAGCTTTGGAATGCCGGCGCTTTTCCACGATAAATATTCCCGCGGCTCCCTGGCCTATCTCGCGCTGGCCGGCGAGATTATCCGTCGGCAGGGCCAGACGGCGCAGGGAGCCGCCTGAGCTCTGCTACACTTTCCGGCTTCCCAGGGAGCATTTCGAGAGAACCGTACATGGCCGCCAAGCGCCGTACCTTAGGGAGAGGGCTCGACGCCCTGCTCAGCACACCGTCCAGCGGGACCGCGGACCAGTCGTCCGCCCCGGTCACGGATGAGTTGCGGAATATTCCCGTGGATCTGCTGAAGCGGGGCCGCTATCAGCCTCGCCAGGACATGCGCCCGGAGTCCCTGGAAGAACTCGCCAGTTCCATCCGCGCGCAGGGCGTCGTTCAGCCAATAGTAGTCCGTCCACTGGATCGCGGCTCGGGCTTCGAGATCGTTGCCGGGGAGCGGCGCTGGCGGGCCGCCCAACTGGCCGGACTCCAGGAGATCCCGGCCCTGGTGCGGGACATACCGGACGAGGCCGCCGTCGCCATGGCCCTCATCGAGAACATCCAGCGGGAAAATCTGAATCCCCTGGAGGAGGCCCGTGCCCTGGAGCGGCTGATCCAGGAATTCGACATGACCCACGAGCAGGCCGCCAAAGCGGTCGGCCGGTCCCGAACGGCGGTGACCAACCTGCTGCGGCTTCTGGATCTGGGAGACGAAGTCAAAAAAATGGTGGAGCGGCGGGAACTGGAGATGGGCCACGCCCGGGCCCTGCTGGCGCTGGGCGACGCGCGCGAACAGGCGGCGGCGGCGCGCAAGGTGGCCGCGGCCGGTTATTCGGTGCGGGAGACCGAGCGCCTGGTCAAACGACTGGCCAGCCATCCTGCCGGCGCCAAGGGCAAGGCACCGGCTCGCAAGGACCCGGATATCCAGCGCCTGGAGGCCTATCTGGGCGACCGCCTGGGCGCTAGCGTCAGCATTCGGCATGGCGCGGGCGGCAAGGGCAAGCTGGTCATCGGCTACAACAGTCTCGAGGAATTCGAGGGCATCCTCGCCCACCTGAAGTAAGTCAGCCTCACGTTGCGCCGCGACAGCCGCAGACTCTATAATCATGGGGTTCCGAGCCGGTGTTCCGTGATTGGTCCCGGGATCGGGGCCCGGTGGTCACGCCACACACCGCTCGACCGGGGGTAGTGGCGTTTTTATTTCCACCGGGACGTTCAACAGGATTTTCGATGAAATCGGGTGTTGGGGGCTCTCTGCAGCGTGAATGTCGCGCCGGATGTAAACCCCCTGGCGGCCATTTTCAGGATACTGATCGCACAGCTGTCTGCGAGCCTGCTGATCGGAGCCGCGGCCCTTGTTCTGGCCGATAGCACAGCCGCGCTGTCCGCGGTTCTGGGGGGGCTGATCTGCGTGATCCCCAATGCCTTTCTGGCGCTGCGGATCATCGCTGGCAGCTCCGGCCGTGACCCGCGCGGGATGCTGAGAGCGTCCTACGTGGGCGCGGCGGGGAAACTGCTGCTGACGGCGGCATTGTTCGCGGCGGTTTTCGGGCTGGTGCGGCCGCTGGCCGCAGGCTGGTTGTTCGGCGCCTTCGTGCTGGCGCAGGCGACAGTTTGGATCTTCCTGGTCACAGACCGGGGAACAGGAACCTAGAGAAAAGGGTTGACGGGTAGCGACGATGGCCGGTTCAGAGCAGACGTCAAACGAATACATCCAGCACCATATGCAGAACCTTCAGGTCTGCCGCGTCGACGGCGAGTGGGTCTGGAATCAGTGCGCGGGGAACTTCTGGACACTCAACGTCGATTCCATGTTCTGGTCTATCGCGCTCGGCCTCGTGTTCGTGTTTCTGTTCCGCAAGGTTGCGAAAAATGCCGAAACCGGGGTGCCCGGCCGCTTCCAGGCGGCCATCGAGTCCATCGTCGAATTCGTGGACACGAGCGTAAAGGAGACCTTCAGGGGCAAGAGCGATCTTATCGCGCCGCTCGCCCTGACGATTTTCGTCTGGGTATTCTTCATGAATCTGATGGACCTGGTGCCGGTGGACTGGCTTCCGCTCACCGCCTATGCGATCGGCATCCCCTACATGAAGGTGGTCCCGACCACCGACGTCAACATCACGTTCGCCATGGCGCTGACGGTTTTTGCACTGATCATCATCTACACGATCAAATTCAAAGGCGTCGGCGGCTTCATCAAGGAATACACGCTGCAGCCCATCAACCACTGGGCGGCCATCCCTTTCAACCTCATCCTCGAGGGCGTGGCCCTGCTGGCCAAGCCCCTGTCGCTGTCGTTGCGACTGTTCGGCAACCTGTTCGCCGGCGAGCTCATCTTTATCCTCATCGCCCTGATAGGGATCTGGCAGCTGCCATTGCATTTCGTCTGGGCGGTGTTCCACGTCCTCATCATCGTGTTGCAGGCATTCATCTTCATGATGCTGACGATCGTCTATCTGTCGCTCGCGGCCGAGGAGCACTAGTTTTCTTGGGTTTCTTTTTCCTCCGGGCACATGCCCGAACAACGTAGTCAGGAGATCTCGATGGAATTTGTAATTGGAATGACCGCGATCGCCGTTGCGCTGATGATCGGTATGGGCGCCCTGGCCGTCGGTATAGGCATGGGTCTGCTGGGCGGCCGCTTCCTGGAAGGTGCCGCACGTCAGCCGGAGCTCGCGCCGATGCTGCAGGTAAAGATGTTTATCGTCGTCGCATTGCTCGACGCCGTCGCCATGATCGGCGTGGGTATCGCGCTGTTCCTCACCTTCGCGAATCCGTTTGTCGGTCAGTTCCAGGCCGCGGCTGGCTGATCAGCGCCAGCCGGCGAAGGAAAACCGTTCCGGTCCATCGGATCCGCGAGGAGTCTGACAGTGGATTTAAACATGACGGTGCTGGGCCAGACGATCGCCATGGCGGTCTTCGTCTGGTTCTGCATGAAATACATCTGGCCGCCGATCATGCTGGCGCTCGATCAGCGTCGGAAGGCCATCGCCGATGGTCTGGCCGCCGCTGAGGACGGCCAGAAAAAGCTCGAAGAGGCTCAGGCCAGATTCGAGGCGACCGTGCGGGAATCCCGCGAGAAGGCGACGGAAATCATCCAGCAGGCCGAAAAACGCGCCCGGGAGATTGTCGATGAAGCCCGGCAGGACGCTGTTGCCGAGGGCGACAGGCTGATTGCCCAGGCCAAGGCGGAAATCTCCCAGGAGGCGAGTCGCGCCAAGGATGCGCTGCGCGGCCAGGTTGCGGCAATCGCCATCAGCGGCGCCAAGCAGCTGCTGGAGCGTGAGATCGACCCGGCAACGCACAAGCAGTTGCTGGATAAACTCGCGTCGGAACTCTGACGGCCTGGAGTCGGCGATGGCTGAAAACACAATCGTTGCGAGACCCTACGCCAAGGCGATTTTCGAGCTTGCCAGGGAAGGCGGCGCGTTCGAGGAGTGGGGAAACATGCTGGCGCTTGCCTGTACGACCCTCGAAGATGACGCGTTTCTGAACTATATGCACAGTCCGGATGCGGAGCAGGAGCACCTCGTCGACATCATCCTCTCGGTCTGCGGGGAGCACGCAGGACAACTGCAGCAAAATTTCCTGCGGCTTCTTGCGGAGAACCGGCGTATCGGCAGCCTGCAGTCAATCGCCGAGGAATACGAGAGCCTCCGGGACGAGTACGAGAACGTAGCCGACGTTAAGGTGATCTCGGCTGTTCCGCTTTCGGAAGAACAAAAGCAGGAAATCGGGGCGGCCATGAAAAGCCGCCTTGGCAAGAACGTCCGTCTCAATTGCGACGTGGACGCGGCGCTCATTGGCGGAGCCATCATACGATCCGGCGATATGGTCATCGATGGATCCCTTCGCGACCGGCTCGATCAGCTGGCCGGCGTCGTGACGTATTAAGAGGTTTTTTTCATGTCAATCAAGGCATCCGAGATCAGCGATCTCATCAAGCAGAAAATCGAGCAGTTCCAGGCGACCACTGAGGCGCGGAACGAGGGGACCGTCGTCTCGGTCACGGACGGTATCGTCCGCATCCACGGCCTTGCGGACGTGGCCTACGGTGAAATGCTCGAGTTTCCGGAAAACACTTTCGGGCTGGCGCTGAACCTGGAGCAGGACTCCGTTGGCGCCGTGGTGCTCGGTGAGTACACGCACATTTCCGAGGGCAATGTCGTCAGGACCACGGGCAGAATTCTGGAAGTCCCGGTCGGCGATGCCCTGCTGGGCCGGGTGGTCAACTCGCTGGGCGTGCCGGTAGACGACAAGGGCCCCATCGAGGCCTCCGAAACCTCGCCCATCGAGAAGGTAGCTCCCGGCGTCATCGCCCGTCAGTCGGTCAGCGAGCCGGTGCAGACCGGCCTCAAGTCCGTTGACTCCATGGTACCGATCGGCCGGGGCCAGCGAGAGTTGATTATCGGCGATCGGCAAACCGGCAAAACCGCGGTCGCGGTAGACACCATCATCAACCAGAAGGGCACGGGAATTAAGTGCATCTACGTGGCCGTCGGGCAAAAGCAGTCGAGCATCGCTGGTGTGGTGCGGAAGCTGGAAGAGCATGGCGCCATGGAACACACCATTGTCATCGCCGCGGGCGCCGCGGATTCGGCTGCGCTGCAGTACATCGCTCCCTATGCCGGTTGTTCCATGGGCGAGTATTTCCGGGACAAGGGCGAGGATGCGCTGATCATTTATGACGATCTGACCAAGCAGGCCTGGGCCTATCGCCAGGTATCGCTCCTGCTTCGCCGCCCGCCGGGCCGAGAAGCGTATCCGGGTGACGTGTTCTACCTTCATTCACGGCTTCTGGAGCGGGCCGCCCGCATCAATGCGGACTACGTGGAGGAAATCACGAACGGGAAGGTCAAGGGCCGAACCGGATCGCTGACGGCGCTGCCGATTATCGAGACCCAGGCCGGCGACGTATCCGCCTTCGTTCCGACGAACGTCATCTCTATCACTGACGGCCAGATTTACCTGGAGTCGGACCTGTTCAACGCGGGCATCCGCCCGGCCATCAACGCGGGACTGTCCGTGTCACGAGTGGGCGGTGCCGCGCAGACCAAGATCATCAAGAAGCTGGGAGGAGGTGTCAGGCTGGCCCTGGCCCAGTACAGGGAACTGGCCGCGTTTGCCCAGTTCGCCTCGGACCTGGATGAGACGACCCGCAAGCAGCTTGATCGGGGCGAGCGGGTGACAGAATTGATGAAACAGCCCCAGTACAGCCCCCTGTCGGTTGCCGAGATGGCGACAACCCTCTACGCGGTCAACTCGGGTTTCACCGACAAGGTGGACGACAAAAAGCTGCAGGCCTTCGAAAAGGGGCTGCACGCCCACATGCGGACCAACTACGCCGATCTGATGGACAAGATCAACGAGACCGGCGAGTGGAACGATGAAATCGAGGCCGAGCTGAAGAAAGCGGTGGAGGAATTCGCCACCACCGGCAGTTACTGACCCGGAGAGCCCTATGTCCGGCGGCAAGGAAATCCGCTCGCAAATCACGAGCATCAAGAATACGCAGAAGATCACCAAGGCCATGGAGATGGTGGCGGCGAGCAAGATGCGTAAGGCACAGGACCGGATGGAAGCATCCCGTCCCTACGCCGATCATATCCGGACGGTGATCGGCCACCTCAGGATGGCCAACCCGGATTCACGGGTAGAGCTGCTTCAGGAGCGGCCGGAGATCAGAAGAGTCGGTTATATCGTGGTTTCCACGGATCGCGGCCTTTGCGGGGGACTGAACGCCAACATGTTTCGCAGTCTGCTGACCGAAATCGGCGAATGGCAGGGCAAGGGCGTGGAGGTGGATCTGTGCCTGATGGGCCGCAAGGCTCGCCAGTTCTTCCGTCGAGTGGACGTCAACGTCGTGGCGGCCGTGACCGATCTGGGGGACGTGCCCCACGTGCGCGATCTGATCGGAACGATCCAGGTGATGCTGGACGGCTTCCAGGACAATAACCTGGACCGGGTTTTCATCGTACATAACACTTTCATCAACACCATGAGCCAGAAGCCGATGGTCAGAACCCTGATGCCGGTGGAGACGCCGGATGCGGATGACCTGCAGACGCACTGGGACTACATCTACGAACCGGACGCGTCCGAGCTGCTGCCGGGTGTGCTGGCGCGCTACATCGAGTCCCAGGTGTACAGGGCCGCAGTAGAGAACGTGGCCTGTGAAATGGCGGCCCGGATGGTGGCCATGAAGAGCGCTACTGACAACGCGGGCAAGCTGATAGACGGACTGGAGCTGGCCTATAACAAGGCCCGGCAGGCAGCGATCACGCAGGAGCTTTCTGAAATCGTCGCGGGCGCGGCGGCGGTCTGACATCCCGGAAAGCCCGAACAGGAATTTGTTTGAGAGGAATCGATAGATGAGCACCGGAAAAACTGTGCAGATTATCGGCGCGGTGGTGGATGTGGAGTTCCCCAGGGAAAGCATCCCCCAGATTTACGACGCGCTGAAGATCGACGATGCTAGTCTGACGCTGGAAGTACAGCAGCAGCTCGGTGACGGGATCGTCCGCACCATCGCCATGGGATCCTCCGAGGGTCTGAAGCGCGGGATGACGGTCACCAACACCGGCGGGCCAATCACCGTACCGGTCGGCACGGCCACGCTGGGCCGAATCATGGACGTGCTGGGCGAGCCCGTGGACGAAGCCGGGCCCATCGGGGAAGAGCAGCGGCTGCCTATCCACCGTCCGGCCCCCTCCTTCGAGGACCAGGCCGCTTCGGTCGAGATCCTCGAGACCGGAATCAAGGTCATCGACCTGATTATGCCGATCGCCAAGGGCGGCAAGATCGGGCTTTTCGGCGGCGCCGGCGTGGGCAAGACGGTCACGCTGATGGAGCTCATTCGCAATATCGCCATCGAGCACAGCGGCTACTCAGTGTTCGCGGGCGTCGGTGAGCGGACGCGCGAAGGCAACGATTTTTACCATGAGATGAAGGACGCCAGTGTTCTGGACAAGGTGGCCCTGGTATACGGTCAGATGAACGAGCCGCCGGGCAACCGTCTGCGAGTTGCTCTGTCCGGGCTGACCATAGCAGAGCACTTCCGCGACGAGGGGCGAGACGTGCTGATGTTCATCGACAACATCTACCGTTACACCCTCGCCGGTACCGAAGTCTCGGCATTGCTGGGCCGCATGCCCTCGGCGGTGGGTTATCAGCCGACCCTGGCCGCGGAAATGGGTACTCTGCAGGAACGCATTACGTCCACCAGCACCGGTTCCATCACGTCATTCCAGGCCGTTTATGTGCCGGCTGACGACCTGACGGACCCGTCACCTGCGACGACCTTCGCCCACCTCGACGCAACTCTGGTGCTTTCCCGTCAGATCGCCGAACTCGGCATTTATCCCGCCGTGGATCCTCTGGATTCCACCAGCCGACTGCTTGATCCGCTGGTGATCGGAGAAGACCACTACGAGGCGGCAAGGGCGGTGCAGGCCACCCTGCAGCGTTACAAGGAGCTGCAGGACATCATAGCCATCCTCGGTATGGATGAGCTTTCCGAAGAGGACAAGCTTGTGGTGACCCGGGCGAGGAAAGTCCAGCGTTTCCTGTCCCAGCCCTTCTTCGTGGCCGAGACGTTTACCGGTTCTCCCGGAAAGTACGTCAGCCTTTCGGATACCATCAAGGGCTTCAACGGAATCATCAACGGCGAGCACGACAGCCTGCCGGAGCAGGCCTTTTATATGGTAGGCACCATCGAGGAAGCAGTCGAAAAGGCCAAGACCCTGCAATAATCCCGGCGGCGGGCCCGACCTGTCGGGCCGCCCGGCGCGGTAGGTGAGAGCATGAGCAAGATTCACGTGAATATCGTCAGCGCGGAGGGCGAAATCTTCGACGGAGACGCCGCAATGGTCTTTGCGCCGGCGCAGATGGGGGATGTCGGCATCGCGCCGAACCACGCCCCGCTCCTGACCGGGCTCAAGCCCGGCGGGGTCAGGGTGCAGCCTTTTGTCGAGGGTAACGAAAAAGCCGAAGAGCTCTTCTTCTACGTGTCCGGCGGCGTGCTAGAAGTGCAGCCCAAGAAAATCACCATCCTGGCCGATACCGCCATGCGGGCGAAAGACCTGGACGGGGCCGCCGCGGAAGAAGCCCGCCGTCGGGCCGAGGAGATGCTGACGGAGCGGACCAGCGCCGTGGAAGTGGCCACCGCACAGGCGGAACTGGCGGCGGCCGCTGCTCAGCTGCATCTTCTGGAAAAGATAAAGAAGGCCGCCAAGACTCGTTGATTCAAGCTGAAAAGCGACCACGGAAAGCCGCTGTCCTGTTCCGGGAGCGGCTTTTCTTGTGAGGTCGATGACCACGAACTTACGCCCCGGGCGCCGATCGTCCGGCCAGACGCCGCCCCGGGACCCTGCCCGTCAGCGCCAGCGGATTGCTGCTGCTTCGTCCCCGGCCCCCGCGGCCGGCTACAATATCCGGCCTCCGTCTGATCCCGGTGGTTCATGTCCGTAGACGTCGTCATTCTCGCCGCAGGCCAGGGCACCCGTATGCG
>JASFOT010000049.1:0-9029 GCA_050116375.1 Gammaproteobacteria bacterium
ACCGCTGACGGAGTGCGGCAAGACTCGACGCCATCCAGCGTTTGTCAGTGCACCATGAAAACGGGGATGTCCGACTCGGCGAGAAGATGGCCGGTCACGCCTCCGAACATGAGTTCCCGCAGCCGGCTTCGACTGTACCCGCCCACCACCAGAAGGTTGATTGCCGCGGCCCGGGCCTCGAGGAGCAGCGCCTCGCCGACGCTGGGATCATGGGCCTCGAAGACCCTTACGGCGGCCTCGACCCCGTGCCAGCCCAGGTATTCGACCAGGTCTTCGGCGGTCGGTCCCTTGTCGGGATGGGCCGTGCCGGTGAATATGGTCACTCGCTCGGCGGAGCGCAGGTATTCCATCGCGGCCGCTACAGCCCGGGCCGACTCCGCACTGCCGTTCCAGCCGATACCCACATGCCGCGGCCCAATGACCTGGAAATCGGACGGTACGATGAGCACCGGCCGGCCGGTGGACTTGAGCGCGGCGGCGGCTTCCTCCGGCGGCGGAGATACGGGGATGGGACCGGCCAGCACGATCAGGTCGCAAAGACGGCCCCGCGTCGCCAGTATTGCGGCCTCCTCGCCGACGGCCACCTTCCAGGAGGCGGTAGGGGTGTCATGATCGCCCCGTTTGTCGATGATCGGGATTCCGGCGCGCTGGCATACGGCGGTGAATACGCCATGCGCTTTCTCTGCCTGGGTTTCCGCGTTTTGCTCTGCGGATTCCAGCACCGAGTCCCGCATCTGCTTCGAGAGACCCAGCGTGGCGTAGGGCAGCAGCCGACGCGGACTCGGCCGTACGTAGAGAACGTCGAGATGCGCATTGAACCGCCGTGCGACGCGCAGCGCCGTCTCGAGCACCGGTTCCGGCGGCGGCGTACCCGCCAGCGGCAGCAAGATGGTCTTCACCGGCATACCAGTCCTCCTTTTTGCATGTGCGCTGGCACCATCGCAGTGCGAATCCTGACGGGCTCAGTAGCAGCCGGCTACCCGCCCGCGCTGCTGGACGAGGGCGAGCACCACGTCGATGGTCGGTGTGGGCACCTCCACCATGCGCCCCATTTCCTGCACGGCGGTCACCAGGGCATCGATTTCCATCGGGCGCCCCTTTTCCAGGTCCTGCAGCATGGAGGTTCGATGGGCGCCCACCGCCGCCGCCCCGTCGATCCGCTTGTCAACGTCCACCCGGAAACGCACGCCCAGTTTCTCGCCGATGGCCTGGGCCTCGAGCATCATGGCACGCGCCACGGCGCGGGTGCCCTTCTCCGTAGCCACCACGTCCAGCGTCGCCTGAGTGAGCGCGCTGATCGGATTGAAACAGAGATTCCCCCACAGCTTGATCCAGATCTCGTCACGGATACTCCGGACCGGCGCCTTGAATCCCGCCTGAATCAAGGTCTTGCTGAGACGCATCACCCGGTCGGTTTTCTCCCCGCCTGGCTCGCCGAGGGTGAATCTGTCACCGTTGATATGCTCGATCACACCAGGCTCCGGTACGTCACAGGCCGGGTAGACGACGCAGCCGATGGCGCGCTCCGGTCCGATCTCGTCCCACTGCTTGCCGCCGGGGTCCACACTCTCGATCCGGCGGTCTTCCCACGGGCCCTCGAGCTTGTAGAAATACCACCATGGGACACCGTTGACTGCGGAGACCACGGCGGTATCCGGGCCCAGGAGCGGCTGCATAGCGTCCACGATGCCGGGTACCGAGTGTGCTTTCAGAGTGACGATGACGTAGTCCTGCTCGCCGGCCTCCGCCGGGTCGCTGGTACAACGGGGCCTCGCTACCCGTTCCTCGCCGCCCATGCGGAGTTTCAGACCGTTCGACTGCATCGCCTCCAGATGCGGGCCGCGAGCAATCAGAGTCACGTCCTCGCCGGCGAGAGCCAGCTGCGCGCCCAGGTAACCCCCGATGGCGCCGGCACCGTAGATACAGATCCGCATCACGTGATCCCCAGCTTCTCCGCCAGCCCGATGCGCTGCAGCTTCCCGGTGGCCCCCTTGGGAATCTCCTCCAGGAACAGCACCTTCCTCGGCACCTTGAAATCCGCCAGGTGCTTGGCGGCAAATTGCCGTATGTCGTGCTCGGTGGCCTGCTGCCCCTCTCGAAGAACCACGGCGGCCGCCACTTCCTCCCCGAGCTTCGGATGGGGCATGGCGAAAGTCACGACCTGCTGGATAGCCGGGTGATCCATCAGAACGTCATCTACCTCCCTGGGCGATATTTTTTCGCCGCCCCGGTTGATGATCTCCTTCAGTCGTCCGGTGATCGACAAATAGCCGTCCTCGTCCATTACGCCCTGATCGCCGGTTCGGAACCAGCCGTTCGTGAAGTTCTCCTCGTTGGCCTTCGGATTGTTCTCGTAACCGAGCGTCACGTTGGGGCCACGGATCACGATTTCACCCACCGATCCCCTGGAGAGCAGGTTCCCCTTCTCGTCCATGATGCTGACTTCCGGGCCTGCGGCCACGCCCACGGTACCCGGCTTTCGCGGACGCGGCGGCAACGGGTTGGAGGTCATCTGGTGGGAAGCCTCGGTCATGGCATAGGCCTCGACGACCGGCGCGTCGAATGTATCCTCCAGCGCCTTCATGACCTGCGGCGGCAAAGAGGAAGACGAAGAGCGTATGAAGCGCAGATTGGCTCTCTCGATAATCTCCTTGCTCCGCGGGGCACGGGCCAGGATGGCCTGGTGCATTGTGGGAACGGCGGTGTACCAGGTGGGTTTTGCCTCGTCGAGCCAGCCAAAGAACTTGAGCGCATTGAAGCCCGGAGTGCACACGACGCTGGCGCCGGCGCTGAGGCTGGCCATGATCGCCGCCATCAGGCCATGTATATGAAATAGCGGCATCACGTTGAGACAGCGGTCATCGGCGGTCAGAGCCAGGGTGGACCTGATGTTGCGGGCCGATGCACAGAGATTACGGTGGGTCAACGGGACAATTTTGGGGCGGGAAGTCGTACCCGAGGTATGCAGCACGAGGGCGACATCGTCGCCCTGGGCCAGACCGCCGTCGTCGGCTGCCGCGGCCTCTCCGGGAGACCCGGCGAACTGGAACACGCCGGCGACCGCCCCGGGAATGATTTCCAGCAGGGGAATGCCCAGCTTCTTCGCCGCGCTGACCGCGGGTGAATCGCTGCCCTGCTCGACCACCAGCGCCTTGGCATTCAGGTCGGAAAGATAAAACTCGAACTCTTCCTCCCGGTAAGCGGGATTCAGCGGTGCGGTTGTGGCGGCGCACGCGATGGCGACGAACGCGGTAGCCATGTCGGGACCATTGGGCAGCACGATGGCCACCCTGTCATTGCGCCCGATACCCCGCGCGTTGAGAGCCTGGACGGTCACCCCCACGTGCCGGCGAAGCCCGGCATAAGTCAGCGGTTCGCGCTCGGGGGCTCCGATGGCAGCGGCGTCGTCGCGCCCGGCAGCCAGAAGCTCTGAGACGGTGGATGGGTCTGGCATGGTGTCGAAATCTCCGGAAATAATGACGGTTTCCTAAGCGTCGGCCTTCCCCGTACGCTTCCTGAACGACCCCATGATGGACTTCAGCAGAGGAAGCAGGAAAAGCACGATGGCGATCAGCATGATCGGTCCCGCGACCGGCCGGTCAAAGAAGATGGAAAATTCCCCCTGTGACATGAGCAGCGACTGTCGCATCGAGGTCTCGGCCAGAGGTCCCAGCACGATGGCAAGTACGGCCGGCGCCATGGGGTAGTCGAGCTTGCGCATCAGATAACCCACGACCCCGAAACCGAACATCAGCCAGACGTCGTGCATATCCTGGGTTGGTGCATAGCCTCCCACGACGCACAGGATAAAAATTATCGGGACCAGAATCGTGAAGGGCAGCTTCAGCACCCAGATAAACATGGGAATGAAGGCGATATTGATCAGCACCGCGAACAGGTTCGCCGCATACAGACTGGCAATCAGGGCCCAGACGAAGTCCTGGTTGTTCACAAAAAGGCGCGGTCCGGGCTCCAGCCCCCAGATGACCATGCCGCCGAGCAGAATCGCGGTCGTGGGAGATCCCGGTATGCCGAGGGTCAGCATGGGCAGCATCGAGCCGGTGCTGGCGGAATTGTTGGCGGCCTCGGGCGCAACGACCCCTTCCACATTGCCCTTGCCGAATGACTTGGGATCCTTGGAGATGCTCTTCGCGACCCCGTAGGCCATCAGCGATCCCGGGGTGGCGCCGGCGGCCGGCAGGATGCCGACAAAGTAGCCGAGGAACGATCCCATCAACATGCTCTTGACCGTGCTTTTCAGGTCCTTGAGGCAGCCGAGAATTCGTTTTACCGAGACCGTGGCCTGAGAAACATTGAGTTTTCCGCGGCTGCTGTCGATAGTCCAGAGTATCTCGCCGATACCGTAGATACCGATGGCCAGCACCAGGAAGTTGATGCCGTGCAGGAAACCGGAGATGTCGCCGAAAATCAGGCGCGGCTCTCCGCTGACGATGTCCAGACCCACGGCGCTCAACACCAGGCCAATGAAAATTGAGAAAAATGTCTTGGGCACGTCGTCGCCGCCCAGGCCGACGAAAGTGGCAAAGGCCAGCATCATCAGCGCAAATTCCTCTGGGGCGCCAAACGCGAGGGCGACGCTGGCCAGGGGCGGCGCGAACAATGTGAACAGGATGACGGAGATGGTGCCGCCGACGAAGGATGCCGTCGCGGCCGCAACCAGCGCGCGATCCGCCAGCCCCTGCATTGCCAGTGGCCGACCGTCGAACGTCGTGGCCACCGCAGTGGAAGCGCCGGGAATCCCCAGCATGATCGACGAGATAGCCCCTCCGTACATGGCCCCGTAGTAAATGGCCGCGAGAAAGATGATGGCCGATGCCGGCGGCACCAAAAAGGTCATGGGCAGCAGGATTGCCACTCCGTTGACCGAACCGAGTCCCGGCATGGCCCCGATGAAAAGACCGAGCGCGCAACCGAAGATAATCAACGCCAGGTTGAGCGGCTGGGCAGCGACGATAAATCCATCCAGCAGATGGTTGAGCACTTCCATTATCGGTCACCGTCCCTGGGCCTGCGGGCATGGCTCTTGAGATGACGCGGTCGTCCCGGTACCGCAAACGGCGTCAATGGCACTTCAGTAAACCAGGTCATAAATCGGATAGAACATGGGTTCGGTAAAGCCCTTGGGTAAGGTGATCTTGAGCGCGATCTCGAAAAACAGGAAGGTCACTATCGGGGTCAGGATGGCCAGGGTCGCGGTCCTGGACCAGGTGTGGCCACCGAGCACGCGCATATAGAAGATCAGGAACAGGGGCACGGATCCGTACACGCCGATGAAATGAATGAGCCCGATCATCACGCCCAGAGAACCAGCTCCCAGCAGGAACTGGTTCAGGGCGTGACGATCCATATAGGGCTCTTCCGAATCGGCAAAGGCACCGATACCCCTGAACCAGCGCAGGATGATCCACAAGCTGCAGACAAGCATTCCCACAGCGAGCCAGAAGGGAAAGGCACCGGGGCCGGGCCCCCTTTTCGGGATCCAGCCGATCTCCAGCTCGGCACTCTTCCACATGAGGTAGCCGGAAAAGATGGCCAGCGCGATGGCCATCACCAGTTCCGCCCTGCGCATGTCGGAGCGTCCTCCCTAGCCGTTGAGCGGGTCGGTCTCCCGCCGGAACGGGGTCTCAGATGTCGCCGATATCCGACAGCATCTTTTCGTGAAGCGCGCGGCCCTTCTTCCAGTACTCCATCAGGCCTTCACCGGTCAGGAAATCGCCACGCAGGCTCTTCGTCTTCATATACTCCTGCCACTCGGCGGACTCGTAGACCTTCTTGAAGACATCCTGGTAGAAGGCGGCGGCCTCGGGGCTCATGCCCGGCGCACCCACCACACTGCGCTGCATGAAGTAGCTGTAATCAACGCCCAGTTCCTTGAACGTGGGGGTATCCGGGAACAGGGGCAACCGCTCCGGCGTAAATGCGGCCAGCGGCACGACCGTACCGGCCTCGTAGAAACCCAGCGCCTCTGAGGGATTGTTCACCGTGGAATTCACGTGCTCGCCGGCAAGCTGCTTGGCAACCGCGCCACCGCCCTTGAAGGGCACGTAAGTCATCTGCAGCCCGTAGTTCTTGTTCAGAAAGCGGGTCAGCAGCTCATCTTCCTGGGCACGGCCCGTGCCGGCCATCTTCCACTCCGTGCCTTGTTCCTTGGCCGCGGCGACGAAGCCGTCCACGCTGGTAATCCCGGAGTTATTGTGAACCCACAGCAGGAACGTGTCCTCGGCCATGCGGGCGATCGGCGTATACGTCGTGATATCCACTCCCAGACCCGGCTGACGCAACGGCGTCGTGTAGAAGCTGTTGAGCGTCACCATGATGACGTAGTCGTCGCCGGCCTTCTGTTTGAGATATACGAGAGCCTCGGCTCCGGAACCACCCGGCTTGTTGACCGGGATAAAGGGCCTCGAGGAAAGATCGTGCTTTTCGACGATGGTCTGCATGAGGCGAGCCATCTTGTCGGCGCCGCCTCCCGGACCGGCCATGATGACGAACTCGATCGGCTTCCGGGGCTTCCATTCCTCGGCCACGGCCTCGGTAAAGAACAATGCGCTGGCAAGCAGCGAGAACGCGAGGGCACCAAACCCTGCGACCTTGGCTATCTTCATCTTCAATCTCCCTTGGAAGCGAGGAAACGATCGCCACCTTTGTGGCTTGTCACCGTCTCTGCTCCCTGTCTGTTGGCGTTCTTGTTTCCCCTCAAGCATAGAACGGGGCCCCCGTACCTCGCCAGGCACCACTGGCAATCCGCTCGTGCAATCGACCCGGAATCCGATTCCCTCATGGCGATACGGCGCCGGAGCGGGCGTCACAGGGGAATATATTAGTCTTTTCGCAAGAATAGACCGATTTTGTCCCGGGACCAACCCCGCGTGTCACTCGAAAGTGTTCCGAAGGGTGCCGATCCCTTCGATGACCACCTCCACGGTACTGCCGGATTTCATGGGAAGAACCCCCAGAGAGGTTCCGCAGGCGATAAGGTCTCCCGGCAGCAGGGTCATGTCGTGGGAAAGCCGGCTTACCAGGACCTGCGGCGGGAAAATCATGTCGCTGACCGGGTAATTCTGGCGCTCCCGCCCGTTCAGGACTGTCTTCACCGTCAGATCCATGGGATCCAGACCTGTCGCCACCGTGGGGCCGAAGGGCCCGAACGTGTCGAAACTCTTTGCCCGTGTCCATTGAGGGAAAGCCGGATCCTCGTTAATCAGCTTCAGGGCGGTGACATCGTTGATACATGTATAGCCGAAGATATAGTCGCTCGCCTCCTCCTCCGGAACGGCCGCGCATTCGCGTCCGATGACCACGCCGAGTTCCCCCTCGTAAAAGATACGTCCGTCGTAGGCGGCGGGCTGGCGGATCGTGCCGCCGTGGCCGAGAAAACAGGAAGGTGGCTTGATCAGATAGAGGGGCTTCTCGGGGACGGCCAGGCCGTTTTTCTCCGCCGCGGCGTGGAAATTGTTCCAGAGCCCGATCATTTTCGTGGGCCGGGTCGGCGGCAGGATGCTCACCGAGTTCAGTGACACCACCTGATCGGTGGCCTGGGGCTCTTCGAACATGTTCCCGCGGTACACGGTAATCGTGTCCCGTTCCAGGACCCCGAATTGCTCAGCGTCGTCGTAAGAAAATCGTATCCAGTGGGTCATGGTTTTGAGGCTCGAGGCACGGTCTGCGGGCGAATCAGGTTAAGTCATGTTCCGGCGGGCGGCAATCCCGGACGGGATGCGGCGCCGCGGGCGCGACTGTCAACCGGAATCCGTCGGGCCATTGCCGCTACCGGTGGCGCTGGCACGAGCCAGCGTTCGGCGGATTCTCTCGAGAACATCCTCGCGGCGCAGTCCGCCCTTTGCCAGGACCTGTGTCACCAGCCCGTCCAGCCGCGCCCGGTCATCCTGCGTGAGGTCTTTCGCCGTGACCACAATCACCGGCAAATCGGAGATGTCCGCGTCTTCCCGCAGCTGCCTGAGAAACTCGAACCCGTCCATGATCGGCATCATCAAGTCCAGGATAATGAGGCCCGGCGCCCGCCGCCGGATTTCGTCCAGGGCTTCCTGCCCGTTAGCGGCTTCCCGAACCCGCAGCCCCTCCGACTCGAGCATGCGTCGGGTCAGTTCCCGGACATTTTCCTCGTCATCCACGATCAGCACTTCGCTGCCCGCCTGGAGCCGGTGCATGGCGTCAATGAGCCTCTTTCGGTCCACCGGCTTGGTGAGATACTCGGCAGCACCCAGCGTGTACCCGAGGTTTTTGTCGTCCACGATGGTGACCATGACGACTGGAATATCTCGGGTAGTCTCGTCAGCCTTGAGCGCCCGGAGCACCGACCATCCATCCATGCCGGACATCATCACGTCCAGGGTAATGGCGACGAGGTCGTGGCTGCGGGCCAGTTCCAGCCCCCGGCTGCCATCCTCGGCCAGCAGCACATCGTAACCGTCACGACTCAGGTTCCGGGCGAGCAGGTCCCGGATGTTCGGATCGTCGTCGATCACCAGTACACGGCCACGGTGTCCTGCGTCCGCGGTCGTGACGGGGACAGGCGCAGCGGGCTGGAGGGACTCACCGGCTTCCTTCGGTCTCGTCGACGGCTCGCCGCCCTTTCTTTCCGGCGTTACCGCGGGGAGGCGCACCGTGAAGGTCGAGCCCTGGCCGAGCTGGCTTCGGCAGCTGATCGAGCCGCCCATCAGTTCGCAAAATCGCCGGGTAATCGCCAGACCCAGACCCGTGCCCCCGTATTTGCGTGTGGTGGACTCGTCGGCCTGGGCGAATTCCTCGAACAGGGAATCAATTTTCTCCGGCGCGATGCCGATACCCGTATCCGCCACCTCGAACAGAATCCATTCCTTCCCGGACTCGCCCTCCTGACGCTCCACGGACAGGGTGATCCTGCCGTTTTCGGTGAATTTGGCCGCGTTCGATATCAGATTGAAAATTGTCTGTCGCACCTTGGTGAGATCCGCCTCCATCGCGCCGGCGCCCTGCGCTCCCCGAATCTCGAAGCTGTTTCCGTTCTT
>JASFOT010000050.1:0-9024 GCA_050116375.1 Gammaproteobacteria bacterium
CACCGCAGATTGTCGATTTGGGTACTCTGACGAAACTCCGCTTAGGGTTGGAAGCAGACGCTCAAAACTGGCCAGTGGGAGGGTCGACCAGGGACCTAGCCGAACGGCTGGTTTCGGCCAGAAGCAGACACTGGTTACCGGCGCCCCCCGGCACACGCACTGGCGGCGCGTGCCGGATGACCCGGACAACATGGGTAGTCCCCCAGGCGGTAATCTGAAAAGACAGAAGCGGCTAACGAAACACTTCCTCCAGCAGTGAAGTGATAGCAACCCATGCCCGGCGATCCGCCATTTCGTTATAGGCCAAATTGTCTATGCCGTGAGAACCAGCGATAGGAGTGGCGAAGCTGTGCACGGCGCCGGAATAAAAAGTCATCTCCCAGTCAGCACCAGCCCGATCGAGAGCATTCATGAACTTCTCGATGTGCTCCGGTTTGACGTACTGGTCGTCGTGACCGTGGAGAACCAGGAGACGTGGCTTGATAGACGTGACTGTGTCAGGTGCTATCGGAAGGGGGATGCCAATGCTAACAGCGGCCTTGATATCGAAACCCGCGTATGCCATCTGTAATGCTGTCGACCCGCCGAAACTCGAGCCGATTACCGCAAGCTTGCTGCTATCAACATTGGGTTGGGCCGTAAGGATATCGAGCCCCAACTGGGCGCGACGATTCCACAGACCCTTGTCACCGGTCACACCCATCATCCACTCTCTGGCTTGCGCTGGATCACCCGTGGACTTCCCATCGCCGTACATGTCGGGAACGAAGGCAACATAACCGGCCTCCGCCACACGACGGGCACGTTCCTGGCTCTCCTCGGTATTCCCCCACCATTCATACGCAACGAGCACGCCCGGTCGTCTAGCGGACTGGGCATCGTCCCAGGCCAGAAAGCCCTCGAGCGTCACGTCTCCATCCCCGTAAGTAACGGTCTTCGTCTCAATCTCTGCCAGAGCAGGGCTTGATGCAAACAGCATGACTATTGTCGACATTAAAATCTCAGTGCAAGTGTCATGACGTGATCTCATGGTTTCTCTCCTTAGAAGTGGAGTAGACGTTACCGAGACGTAAGGCAACAGTCGGACTTTCAGTATGTGGCTGTGATGAGAACCAAAGTAAGTAGAGCCAATACGAAGTATGCCACACCGCCCGCCAGTAACGCGGTTCGACCGACGCTGATCTCTCGAGTCTCTAGCGCAACGATATCCACGATGGGAATTCGCCTCCATCGCCGACGACCAGCCCTCGCTCCCGATCAATTCTGGTCACTCGAAATTCATGCACTACGCCGTCCGTGGTCACGATTTTTACTTCATCACCGGGCTTGAGGATGTCCTCTGTCATGATCAGTCGGTGAACTTCCTCCGGGGGCGCCTCTGTGGTTGTGAGAGCGGTGCAAGAGGTAGAGAGTAAGGCGAGAGTAAGCAGAACCACGACGCAGCTGCGATTCATATTATTTTGGCCCGTGGCTCGACCGAGTCATTTGTCAAACATGACAATGCAACTGGCCGGACCAGTGACCGAGTGAGCTCCCGAAATCGCGTTCTGGCAACGGATCTCGCACGATATGCGACCTCTGCACAATGGCCCGCGCACCTTGCTGGTAACCGCGTTGAGGAGTTACGTGAAGATGGGATGCCGCCCTCTGGTGAGCGGCTGCTGCAGGTCGTCAGAGGAAGCTTCGATCCAATCGCATATTAGAGATATTTAAAGGGCTGCTTTGGGTCGGATGCAGACCCTCAGAGAGGATGGAATTGAAATCCGTTCAGGCTGAGCCAAACCGGCTGCTCCCGGCCAGAAGCGGACGGATAAGCGATAAGGATAAACATTTACATTGGTAAGCTCGGCTGCTCAAAGCAGTCAAAATTGTCGAGGCCTGGCACCATGTCCGCGCAACGACAGTCAATGGCGACTTGTGCTACAGCCCTCGCGCATATCACTCCGCAGCCAGAGCGCCGAGATACATGCGCACCACCACCTGGCTGACCAGGAGAACAGACAAGAATCCAATGGCCACAATGCCCTGGGCGATGTCTGATCTGAAGATGAGGCCGGCAATTGCCAGGGCAAGAAAAACGGCCTGGAAGGCCCGGTAAGGATGCAGCAGCGGCGCGCCCAGGTAGAGGACAGATACGGTAATGCCGGCCACGATCACCAGAAACAGAATGCTGTAGAACCATCGGGAAATACTATGGAAATAGGCTTTCCAGTCGGTATTCTCGGAACGTTGTGCCGGCACAAGAAGACAGGCTAGCAAAAATACCAGCGTAGGAGGGAGCAAAACCGAGAGATAGGCATCGAATGACCAAGTCTGTATTGAATTGAAATCCCAGTATGCCCACCAGAATTGCAGGACCAGCAGAATCAGGAAGACGACCCAGATCATGTGAACCCAGTATCGCCCGGTGCTGGTAATGAGTTCTGTCGCGGCCCGCAGCAACTGGGCCAGCGCCAGGGCAAGGATGATCGACACCATCACCATGATGTATTCGAAGATTGTCATACTGGCAGCGACCTGTGACGCAAACTCGAACCGCAGCTTACCGCACGCGACAGATCCGCTCGATTCCCCGTGCCGGCTCGGCTGGTGGAACGCTGAGAATGGGAGGCGAGTTGACACTCCACCGCAATCGCCTGCGCAGGGTCTGAAGCAGATTGCCAGGAAGGAAGAAAACGAGATCCGTTCAGGTCTAGGCCGACCGGCGGGTTCCGGCCAGGAACAGACCTACACCGGGACTTGGCTGAGCGCGAAAGGAGACTCGAGGCTGCGGACCAGCTTGAGTGAGGGAAAAGTCCCGAGCTTCTCCCTTACTCTTCGGGGCGCGGTAAGACCTTAAGCGTGGCCTCAATAATCGCACGGTCTTCCGGGTCGGACAGTGCCGCAACTTGTTCAGTAGCCTCGCGGAAATGCGCTCGATGCGCAGTGCTGTCACCAATCGCTTCTGCCACGCTGGCGGCGACAGCATGCGCTAGCGCACGCTCCCAAGGCTCAGCTTGATCTGAAAGCAGGATTGGCTCCGACCTGGAAAGATAATGCGAAGCTGGCAGGGGCCACCCCAGCTTGGAATAGACGAGCGCAAGCAATTGTGCTGCGTGCGCCCTGTTTTTCTCATTGCCGACAATGCTCCAGAAATACTTAGCCGCGTGGGCGGCCTGCAGCATTTCTTCGTCTTCCGCCCCGGTCCGCGACCGTTGTTCCGAGAGCGACCATGCTCGGTTGTTAGCCTGGCTCGCGAATCGTCGCTGCCAAAGCGCTGTTTCCTCGGGCGTTGGCGTTCCGCTCACTCAAGAATCTCCGGCTCGGGTGGTTCGATCCAGTCGCTGTGTCAATGCCCCTTCGAGCCGCATTTGTACTGCAGCCATGTTCATGAAGCAAGGTGCTGTGCGGTCCGCCTACTACCACAAAGGCTGGGCATTGGGCGTCAGCTCTGGGGCGGAAGCAGCCCCTCAGAGAAAATCGAAATAAGATCGGTTCAGGACGAGGCCGACCGGCTGCTTCCGGCCAGAAGCAGACATTTTGGCCAAGCGATCAAATCGAAAACAGGCTCGGTGACTGTCAATGATCGGGTCGGTGGTTCGGGTCCGCTCCGGGGAACGGGATTTCAGTTTCTCGAATCCCTGGTCCGGGCGTTCAGGTCACCGTCACCGGATGTCCCGGGAGTCACGGCAATCTGTTCAGGTTTGCAGATCCGGAGGTTCTTCTGATATTCCGGACCTGAGCACGATGAAAATCTCCACCGACATCATCCGGCTCGCAGGCATCCTCGCCAGCACCGGGCTGCTTGGCGGAAATGCCGCCGCTGCCGATCTGCATTTGCCGGTCAATGTGCCGCTGGCAGGCGCGTGGTCGAGCAGCGACTCCTCGGAACGCGGCCGGCTCGATGCCTTTCTTAATCCCGTGGGTGAAGGCGAGTATGAGCTGTGGTTCAAGGTCACCGGGAGTTCGATTTTCAATGCTGCCGGCAAGCCATATCCCAGCGAGGGCATTTATCCGATCAGGCTGGAACGGCTCGAAGACGATGAACTAGCCTTTGTCTACCGGCAGCCGTTTCCCCGCATCCCCGCCCTGTTCTTCGTACCGAAGCACCTGACGTACGAAGTCAGGCTCGAGGGACCGATGAAGACGACCGGCCGCGAGCGGTGGCAAGCCAGGGTGAACGATCACAATCTCACCGTGACGCTGACGGTCAGAATGGGCTCGATTGCCGGCACGTACCACTACGACGGGCGGTGGGCCACGGCGGCCGGCTTTTTCCGATTGACCACTTATCCGCGTGGGGGCCGTAAGGCAAGGGATAAGCCGCTGGTGCCAGGGGGGCAGGAAACGGACTAGCCGCGGAATCACCCACACCGCCCGGACCCTGACCAGGCCTGATCACTATCTTGTATCCGCTGCCAGAAGCCTCGGATTGAAGTTGATCTCGGCCAGTTGATGTGCCGCCAGCCCGGCCCGCTCCTCGATCTCCGCCCAGCGCGGGTCGCCGTGCAGGTTCTCGAAGAAATTCGAATTGACGTATCTCCAACCAAAACTGACTTCTGTTGCGTCCATACGTCCGGTCTGGCCCAGCAAGCGAAATGCCGTCTCGATGTCGCCTGACACCGCGGCGACTTCGGCCAGCGAAACGCGAGGGGCGTCGGAGTCCTCAAGTTCCTCCAATTGCCGGGAAACGTCCTCTCCTTCCAGCGCCCGGATCATCAGCGGACCCCACCACGAATCGCGATTGCCCAGTTCCTTCCACACTTCGAACTGCCCGAGTGCCTCTTCGTACTTGCCTTGCATCATCAATATCTTTGCCATGCTGAGAATCCCTGCCTGGATGTCCGGCGCCAATTCCCAGGAACGCAGTAGGGCCGACTCGGCTTCCGCGTAGCGACCGGCTCGATACAGTGCCAGGGCAAGCCTGTAGTTGCAGGCCGCGCAATAAGGGTCTCTTCTCACCGCTCCATCGCCCAGCCTGACGGCAAGGTCGGACCGCCTGATGGCCATGGCAAGGATGATGGCCGCCTCAACCACGTCAAAGCTTTTCGAATCACCGGACATCGCCTTTTCGACCAACCGTGCCGCGTTCTTGTATTCACCCCGCTGCATTGCCTGCCAACCGTCGTATGCCAGAATGACCGGGTGGTCCGGGTCGAGTTCGCGGGCACGATCCCATGCGTCCGTGGACTTTTGCCAGTAATCGGGGTCGTCTTTCGCCATCTCGAAATAAGCCCTGGAGACACCGAGTAGGGCATCGACGTAGTCCGGCTCGATAGCCAGCGCCTGCTCGAAATAGTCGGCCGCGGCCACATGATCGATGTAATAGACGAGATGATTGCCTCTCAGGAAAAGGAAATAGGCATCAGCATCGATGCGCTCCGCCCTGGGCAGTTCGCTCAGCAATTCGATGCCGATCTGCTCCGCTACGGAGAGAGAGATCTCATCGAGGATGTCAAAGACGTCCTCGATTTCACGGTCGAAGTTTTCGGACCACAGGTGAGAATCGTTGCGAGCGTCGATCAGCTGCGCGGTAATGCGTATGCGATCTCCCAGCATGCGCACCGAACCTTCAAGTACGTGATCCACGCCGAGGTCCTGGGCGATTTGCGGGACCGACAGATCCGAGTCCTTGAACCGGAATGCGGATGTACGCGATCGGACATCCAGTTCCGGCATGCGCTGCAGCAGGTTCAGGATGTCCTCGGCAATGCCCTCGGAAATGTACTCCTGGTCATCTCCGGGAGACATGTCCTCGAATGCCAGCACGGCGATCGAAGCCTCGCCCCTCGATCGCAGCCCTTCGGAAACACCTTCCTGTCGGGCCTGCTCGACTTGAGCCTGTTGCTGGATGGCCTCCTCTTCCTCGCGCATGGGGTCCAGCACAAACTTGTCGAAGACGAAGTAGCCCAGCGCCACGGCCAGCACGACCAGGATGATCCGGTCCAGTCGCTTGGCGGCATCCAGTGAAACGGTTTTTCCATGATCGACTTCAGCTTCTCGTTTAAGCCCCTCGGGCGTCCACTCGAATACCCATGAAAGCACCAGAACAGGAATCAGGCCGATAGCCAGGATATTGACCACCAGGCGAATGGCTGCGTCGGACAATCCGTAAACCGGGAACAGCGTTTCGACGACCTGGACAATCAGCCATGCGGTGACGGTGTAGGCCGCACCCACACGGATGACATTGCGTCGTCTAAGTTCGGCGAATAACGACATGATTCTAATCAGGCCCAGTCGTCGCTGGTCAGATCATGAAGTAATCACCGCAGATTGTCGATTTGGGTACTCTGACGAAACTCCGCTTAGGGTTGGAAGCAGACGCTCAAAACTGGCCAGTGGGAGGGTCGACCAGGGACCTAGCCGAACGGCTGCTTCCGGCCAGAAGCGGACATATATTGTTGCAAGCCCTAGGTTTCGGGCGTTGCGCTTTGAGCGACTATGAATTCATTGAACGCCGAAACATCAACCTATTCGGTGCCGTTTATCGGGCTGCCGAACCGTTGCTGCAACTCGATGTAATCGGGATGGTCCTTGAATACATGGAAAAGCGGTTCACTTCTTACGTATGGGAAACCGTGGCCGCCCGGCTGTTCCAGCATAATTCGCAGCTCCTCGATGGCCTCGTCCAGTAAGCCGACACGCGCATAATTCTGGGCGTAGCCAAAGTGGGTTTTGGCTTCCTCCGCTACGTCAGCCTTGAACTCAATGTGAAACCGTCGTTTGTGCTCCTCGACCCAGTGCTGGGTCTCCGACTCATCGCCGATCAGGGAGAAATAATAGGCTTGCATAGCGGCAAATTCTGCGCTTTCGGCTGCAGCCTCGTCAGTATCATAATCGTCGAGCGCGTCTGCGGCTCGTTTCAAAACGCGTTCTGCCATGGTTTGGTTGGGCTGCAGCGTGAGGTAAACGTCCGCCAGGCCAAGTTGTCGCCAGACCTGCCAACCAGGATATGGAACTAGGTCCTCGGTGCCAAGACGAGATAGGAGGAATTCGTCATCTCTCGCCATCCAGGCTGCCTGAATGGCAACCCCAATACCGCTAACGTCCCTGGAAAAGTCTACGTTCCGCAATAGATCGATAGCGCGTTTCGCGTCACCGTTGCACTCCAGCTCGTACTCAGCCTCTCGGACGCGAGTGGCGCGTACTTCAGGCGCAAGCGACGGTAATCGGTCGACGTAGTCAGCGGCGGCTCTGCAGTCGTCCACGAGCCACGCATAATGGATCAGGTGGAGGTAAATCGACGGGTTGCGCGGTTCTGTTTCCAGTGCTGCCTGGAGCGTCCGGTAGGCAACATCGTAGTGTCCCAACCTCCGATTCAGCCAGGCGATCAACTGCAAGGCGCGAGCGTTTCCCGCGACCTGATCACGCAGAGGCTCCAGAGTTTCGAGAGCCAAGCCGTACTCGTTTTTGACACGGTACAGGTATTCGGCCCAAGCCAGCTCGGACTCGAGCATGCCGGGTTGCAACTCACGTGCCCTGTCCAGGGCCTCCAGTGCCGCAGCCGATTGCTCTGGTTCGTAGTCGCAGCAATAAGCGCGGATTCTGGCAGTAGCCAGCGCGGCCCAGGCCAATGCGAAGTTCGGGTCCAGTCGAACCGCCTCCTCGAAGGCCGTGACCGCTTCGCGATCTTCCGGCGTGCCGACATAGATACCGGGCTCCTCATACGTCTGAAGACCCTGCAAATAGGCATTGTAGGCTGCCATATTTTCAGTGGGCACTTCGCTGACAAGCGCCAGTTCTGCTGCACTAAGTTGTCTTTCAAGTGCCCTGGCTATGGCCCCCGCAAGCTCCGCCTGGACGTCGAAAAGGTTATTCGGGGTAAGGTCCTTGTCGTACGTTTCTGCCCACATATGCTCGTCGGCAGCGGCATCGATCAGCTGCGCATTGATTCGGACACGTGTTCCACGGGCCTGGACGCCGCCCTCAAGGATATACCCAGCACCCAGCTCCTCGCCGATCTGGCGCATATTCTTGGTTGTGTCCGCGTACTCCATCATGGACGTGCGCGAGATCACTTTGAATGCATTCAACTTCGCCAGGCGCGTAAGCAAATCGTCATGCAACCCGCCGGCCAGGAAGCCACCGTCGTCCGAGCCAGCTGCCTTGAACGGCAGCACGGCGACGACCGGCGGACCCACGAACTTACGCGCAGCCAACTCACTCGATTCCGCCGGGGCTGTTTTCTCAAGTTCACTGATCGACTCTGTCTCGAATAGCCGATCCCTCTCCGGCATCAGCCGGTCAACAACAACTACACCAATCGCCAGCGCCAGCATGGCGATGATGAGGACATTGATCTTGCGGCCGGTTTCGTGGGTGACGGACTGGTTATGATCCACGTCCTTCTCGCGTTTCAGTCCCTCCGGGGTCAGTTCGTAGACCCACGCGAAGATCAGTACGGGGAAGAAGAACAGAATCACAATACCGAGCACCAGGCCAAACGCCCAATCGGGTGCGCCGAGGTTGGGAAACAGAACGTCCGCAACCTGCAAGATCAGCCAGGACGCGATGACATATAGCACCGCTACCTTGACGACATTGCGACGTTTGAGTTCTTCGAAGATCGACATCGCTTTGATTCCGTGTTTCCCCGCCCGTTTCGATGATGGGGAAACTGTCAGGATTTGTCGATTTTCAGCCCATTGCGAAAGTCCGCTCTGGGTCGTTAACGGACGCTCAGAGGGAATGGAAATGAGACCCGTTTAGGACGAGGCCGACCGGCTGCTTCCGGCCAGAAGCGGACTATCACGTGCGGGTAAGATCAAGAGTTAGGGCTTTAATGCCCGCTTCGCTTCCCAGAAAAACGAATCGGCCGTTTTCGCCGGCTTCAGCGTTGTCGAAGAGAGCGCCAAGCCCGCTGAAACTACCATCCTCTTCCTGGCAACTCGAAGTATTTATCTCCACTCTGTACACGTTGTAATCGACGTCGATCAGCGAGATTTGGCCATCGTAGACACATCCACTAGCGTTCTGGCCAAAAATGGAGCCATCAGCGTCGATTGTGTAAGTGGTACCAGAGTCGTCCCGCCACGTGTCCGA
>JASFOT010000051.1:0-9004 GCA_050116375.1 Gammaproteobacteria bacterium
ACTCAGGCAGGGTATATGGCGCTGCTCGAGGGCCGCACCGACGCCGCCCGGGGCTTTTATGAGCGGTTCATCCGACCGGATCCGGATGGGCAGCGCTGGCTGTTCCCGAATTTCCGTTTTGTTTTCCACGCACCGGGCCTCATCCTGGCGTACCGGCTGCAGGGAGACCAGGACCGGGCAGAGGCGCTGCGACGACAGTGCATCGAGGCGCTGGGTCCCTATGACAACGACAGTTTATGGTTCGCCCCTTTTCTCAAGGCGCGTCTTGCAGGGGCAGCCGGTGACCGGCAGGGCACGATCGACAATCTGCGCAAGAGCGTCGAGGCGGGAGCAGCCGGCAACTACACTACCGATCTTCTCCCGGAATTCGCCGAATACCGGGATGACCCGGAGGTCGCCCCGCTGCTGGAAACCATGGCGCAGCGAAGACAGGAATTCGCCCGGGCGATCGCCGACGGCTCCTAGATACAGGACCTGAGGGTCGCGGAACCCGATCCTGCCAATTGATCTGGCGCAACTCCGGCGCTCCCGCCATCTGCTACGTTTCTCGTATTGGAGGGTAAGGGAGGATGCGTCATGAAACTGCTCGTGGCGACGGATTTTTCTCCCCAGACGAAAAAAGTCCTCAAGGTGGCGAGAAAACTCGCCCAGGCGCTGGGGGCAAAGCTCTGGATCTTGCACGTGGCCACACAGCCGGCCTTCAAGACCTACGGGGTCGGTGAGCGACAGGACAGACTGGAGACGGCAGCCGAGCTGCGCGAGGAACACAGACTGGTGCAGGAAGCCGCCCAGAGCATGAGGGACTCGGGCATCCAGGCGACCGGCCTGATGGTGCCGGGCCCACCTGCAAAAGCGATCGTCGGCGAGGCGGCGCGACTGGATGCCGACCTGATCATCCTCGGCTCCCACGGTTTCGGCGCCGTGTTCAAGATGCTGCTCGGAAGCGTGAGCTCCGCGGTGCTGAGGAAATCCGGCCGACCGGTGCTGATCGTGCCAGCCGACCGGAGTGAGGAGTGAGGATCAGGCCAGAGGCTCGAAGTCGCGCTTGGGAACAATGCCGCAGTCGGGGCAGAAAAAATCTTCCTCGACGTCGCTCCAGGGCGTGCCGGGAGGATAACCCTCGTCCTCATCGCCGTACTGCTCGTCGTAGACGTAACTGCACTCGGGACACTGGTAACGATCCATGACGCAACACCTCTCGCTGCCGCATCTCGCTGAGAATCCAGTTTATGGCAAAAGCCACCGGCAACGCACCCGACCGCGTCACGAATTCGGGGATCGATATTCATGAGCACCCGGCGCCAGGATCTGACCCGCCCGGCGGATCTCCATCACGAGTCCTTCTCCGGACCCCTGCGTCGCCGCAGGCCGGAATATTTGGATTACCTGCCACCCTGCAACGACCGGTGTCCGGCGGGAGAGAACATCCAGGCGTGGCTCGCCGCCGCCCTGGCGGGCCGGTTTCGTGAAGCGTGGGAAATCCTGACCCAGGACAATCCCCTCCCCGCCATCCATGGACGAGTCTGTTACCACCCCTGCGAAACTGCCTGCAACCGGGCGGTCCTGGACGTCCCCGTCAGCATCCATGCGGTGGAGCGATTCCTGGGTGACCGGGCCATCGAGGAAAGCTGGCCGCTGGTCGGCCCGTCACAGGAGAGCGGCAGAAAAATCCTGGTGGTGGGGGCGGGACCCAGCGGCCTCTCGGTGGCCTACCACCTGCGCCGCAGGGGACACGAAGTGGAGATCCGCGAGGCGGGCCCGGTGGCCGGCGGCATGATGCATTTCGGTATCCCCGCCTACCGACTTCCACGAAAGATCCTGGACGCCGAGGTCAAGCGGATCGAGGACCTGGGCGTACGCATCGTGCTGAATCACAAGGTAGAAGAGCTGCTTCAGGAAAAAGAAGCGGACGGATTCGATGCGGTATTCGTGGCCATCGGCGCGCACCTCTCGAAAAGGGTGGACATCCCGGCCCGGGACGCGGGAAAAATCCTCGACGCCGTCGGGTTCCTGAAGAGCGTCGAAGCCGGAGAGACGCCGAAACTGGGCCGTCGAGTGGCCATTTACGGTGGCGGCAACACGGCAATGGATGCGGCCAGGGTCGCAAAGCGGCTCGGCGCAAGTGAGGCGATGATTATCTACCGCCGCGACCGGGAGCACATGCCCGCCCATCCCTTCGAAGCCGACGAGGCCATCGAGGAAGGCGTCAAGATCAACTGGCTCAGGACCATCCGCGACATCGACCAGAGCCGTTTCACGGTGGAAGTGATGGAGGTGGACGAGAACGGCAGGCCCCAGCCCACCGGCCGCTACGAGACCCTGGAGGCCGACTCGCTGATTCTCGCCCTGGGTCAGGACGCGGATTCCGGTTTTCTCCGCCGCGTGCCGGGCGTCGAGGTCGAACGGGACGGGACGGTGATCGTAGGGCCCAATATGATGACCGGGCATCCGGGATTGTTCGCCGGCGGCGACATGGTGCCGTCGGAGCGCACCGTGACCACCGGTGTCGGCCATGGCAAACAGGCGGCCCGCCACATCGACGCCTGGCTCAGGGGCGAGACCTATGAAGCGCCGCCCCGACACGACCTGGTCACGGCCGACATGCTGAGACCCTGGTTCGCCACCGACGCGAAGCGGCGGGACGAACGGACTATCACGGAAGATCGTCGCCGACGGGGCTTCGAGGAGGTGAAGCTGGGCCTCGATGAAGAGGAAGCCGTCTACGAAGCCCGGCGCTGCCTGTCCTGCGGGAACTGTTTCGAGTGCGACGGCTGCTACGGTGCCTGTCCGGAGGATGCGGTGATCAAGCTCGGACCGGGCCGGCGTTACCGCTTCGACTACGATCTCTGCACCGGTTGCGCAGTCTGCTTCGAGCAGTGCCCATGCCACGCCATACGCATGAGGCCCGAACCCGGCGCCTCTTCCGCAGAGGGAAGGTCATGACGGAGCCACGCTTTGCCACCATCGAGGGCAACGAGGCGGCGGCCCACGTGGCCTATCGTCTCAGCGAGATTTGCGCCATCTACCCCATTACCCCTTCATCCCCCATGGGAGAGATGGCGGACCAGTGGGCCAATCAGGGCGTCCCCAACGTCTGGGGCCATGTGCCGGTCATCACCCAGATGCAGAGCGAGGGCGGCGTGGCCGGCGCCTTCCACGGGGCGGTGCAGAGCGGCGGCCTGACCACCACCTTTACGGCCTCCCAGGGCCTGCTGCTCATGATCCCCAACATGTACAAGATCGCCGGCGAGCTCAATCCGGCGGTGTTCCACGTGGCCGCCCGATCGCTGGCGGCCCAGGGTTTGTCCATTTTCGGCGATCATCAGGACGTCATGGCGGTCCGGCCCACCGGCTTCGCCATGCTCTGCTCATCCAGCCCCCAGGAAGCCCACGATCTGGCCATGGTGGCCCACATGGCTACCCTGGAAAGCCGGGTTCCCTTTCTGCACTTTTTCGACGGCTTCCGGACATCCCACGAGATCAACCGGGTCGAGCTTCTCTCCGACGAGACGATCCACCGGCTGGTGCCGGACGAGCTGGTTCTTGCGCACCGGCGTCGGGGACTCAGTCCCGAACGGCCTTTCATCCGGGGCACCAGCCAGAACCCGGATGTCTATTTCCAGGCCCGGGAGACCGTCAATCCGTACTACTCCGCGTTACCCGATATTGTCCAGCAATGCATGAACCGGCTGGGGGAAGCCAGCGGGCGCCAATACCGGCTGTTCGACTACTACGGCGATCCCCAGGCGGAGCGAGTGCTGATCATGATGGGATCCGGCACCGAGACGGCCCGGGAAACCATCGACTATCTCACGGGCACCGGCGAAAAGGTCGGTGTCCTCCAGATCCGCCTGTTCCGGCCATTCTCCGGTGCCGATTTCATTGCGGCGATTCCCGACACGGTTACCGCCATGGCGGTGCTTGACCGGACCAAGGAGCCCGGCGCCTCCGGCGAGCCCCTGTATCAGGAAGTTCTGACCTGCCTTGCCGAGGAGACTTCCGGGCGCCCCCGGCGTCCTCTCCGCGTCATCGGCGGCCGCTACGGCTTGTCGTCGAAGGAATTCACGCCCGCCATGGTCAGCGCTATTTTCCGGGAGCTCGGGAAACAGACGCCGAAGAACCACTTTACGGTCGGCATCCACGACGACGTGAGCGACACAAGCCTGGAGTACGACCCGGAATTCGTTATCGAGAAGGACGAAATCTACCGGGCCATGTTCTTCGGACTGGGTGCCGACGGGACCGTGGGGGCCAACAAGAACTCCATCAAAATTATCGGTGAGGAGCCGGGCATTCATGCCCAGGGCTATTTCGTATACGACTCGAAAAAGTCCGGCTCCCAGACCGTTTCTCATCTGCGCTTCGGTCCGGAGCCGATACGATCCACCTATCTGATCCAGTCGGCCAATTTTGTCGGCTGTCACCAGTTCAGTTTTGTCGAGAACACCGACGTCCTCCGGCACGCGGCCCCCGGCGCCGTTTTCCTTCTCAACACGACCCACGCGGCCGACGAGGTCTGGGACGCGCTGCCCGGCGTGGTGCAGCAGCAGATCATTGAAAGAAAACTTCGTTTTTATGTCATCGATGCCTACAAGGTCGCAGAGCAGGCCGGGCTGGGCCGACGGATCAACACCGTCATGCAGGTGGCATTTTTCGCGCTCTCCGGCGTCCTTCCGAAAGACACCGCGATCGAACGCATCAAGGCCTCCATCGCGAAGACCTACCACCGCAAGGGTGAGTCTGTCGTCAAGAGAAACTTCGCCGCCGTGGACCGGTCACTGGACGCGCTGAACGAGGTAAAAGTACCGGCAGCCGCGACCCGCAGCGATGCCCTTTCCCTGCCAGTGCCGGAAGCGGCCCCGGACTTCGTGCGCTACGTCACCGGCGCCATGATCGCCGGGCGCGGCGACGACCTGCCCGTCAGCGCGCTGCCGAACGACGGCACGTGGCCAAGCGGAACGACGGCCTGGGAACGACGTGACCTTTCACGGCAGATACCCCTTTGGCGACCGGATTTGTGTATCCAGTGCGGCAACTGTGCCCTGGTCTGTCCGCACAGCGTGATCCGCGCCAAGTTCTATCAGGAATCACTGCTGGACGACGCGCCGGAAGGTTTTCGGTCCGCCCCTCTACGAGGCCGGGGATATCCGGATATCCGTTACACGCTGCAGGTACACATTGGTCACTGCACGGGCTGCACCCTGTGCGTGGACGCCTGTCCCGCGCGCAGCCCGGACGAACCGGAGGTGCGCGCCATCAACATGGCCGAGAAAGAGCCGCTCATTGATATCGAGCGGAAGAACCTGGAGTTCTTCCGTAATCTGCCTGAGGCAGACCGCGGCCGGGTGGACTTCAGCACCGTGCGAGGGGTCCAGCATCTCACGCCCCTGTTCGAATTCCCTGGCGCCTGTGCTGGCTGCGGCGAAACCCCTTATCTCAGGCTGGTGTCCCAGCTGTTCGGGGACCGCGCCATTGTCGCCAACGCCACGGGTTGCTCGTCCATCTACGGGGGCAATCTGCCAACCACGCCCTGGGCGCAGAATTCGGAAGGCCGGGGGCCGGCATGGTCGAATTCGCTGTTCGAGGACAACGCGGAATTCGGTTTCGGGTTCCGGCTGACCGCGGATACGCAGAGGACCGAGGCGGAGACTCTCCTGCGCAAGCTCGAGGACCGGCTTGATGCGGGCCTGGTAGCGGATCTCCTGGCATCGACCCAGGACGAAGAGACCGAAATCCGCGAGCAGCGCAAGCGACTGGAAAAGCTGCAGGAGATGCTGGCGTCGATCGACAGTTCGGAGGCCCGGCACCTGGAATCTGTCGCCGAGCAGCTCGTCCGACGCAGCGTGTGGATCGTGGGCGGCGACGGATGGGCCTACGACATCGGCTACGGAGGCCTCGATCACGTGCTATCCCTGGGACGGAACGTCAATATTCTCGTTCTCGACACGGAGGTGTACTCGAATACCGGCGGCCAGGTGTCCAAGGCCACGCCTCTGGCGGCGGTGGCCAAGTTCGCCGTCGGCGGCAAAAGCACGCCGAAGAAGGACCTGGCCCTGCAGGCAATCTCCTACGGCAACGTATACGTGGCCCGGGTGGCCATGGGCGCCAATCCGCAACAGACGCTCCTGGCGTTCCGGGAGGCGGAACGGTACCCCGGCCCGTCGCTGATCCTGGCGTATAGCCACTGCATCGCCCACGGCATCGACATGCGTTTCGGGATGCGGCAGCAGAAGCTCGCTGTGACCAGCGGGCACTGGCCACTGATACGGTACAACCCCGTGCTCAGGGACGAAGGCCGCAATCCCTTCATGCTGGATTCCCAGCGTCCCCGTTCATCGCTGAGTGAATACGCGGAGCGGGAGATCCGGTATCGCGTGCTGTCCAGCACAAACCCGGAGCACGCCGAGGAACTGATGGCCCTGGCGCAGGAGGATATCGTGGTCCGCTGGGGAGTCTACGAGGAGCTGGCTACCCGGGGCGATGCAGCGTTTCACTTTGCGGGAGCAGCCAGGGAAACGAGAACGAGAGCCTGAAAGAAAGGGTAAGAAAATGGATCTGCGCACCGAGTATCTGGGTCTGGAACTGAGACACCCGATCGTCGCTTCCCCATCCCCCCTGACCGGCGAGTTGGACAACATCCTCAGGCTGGAAGAGGCGGGCGCCTCGGCAATCGTCATGCCCTCCCTGTTCGAAGAGCAGCTGAAGAAAGAAGCGGAAGCCACGGATCGTCTCATGTCGGCGGGGGAGCAGAGTTTTCCCGAGGCGCTGTCCTACTTTCCGGAGATCTCCGGCCGTCACGGCGGGCTGGACCGTTACCTCGACGTGCTTCGACGCGCAAACGAGTCCACCGATATCCCGATCATCGGCAGCCTCAACGGAACCACAGGCGACGGCTGGGTGGGTTACGCCACAGGCCTCGAGCAGGCCGGCGCCAGCGCCATCGAGCTCAACATCTATTACATTCCGGCGGATCTGGCGGAGACGGGACGGGACGTGGAGGAACGTTATCTCGAGGTCGTGCGCGCCGTTAAGGCCGCCGTCTCGATACCGGTCGCAGTGAAACTGGGCCCGTGTTTCAGCGCCATCGGTCAGATGGCGCGCGAGATCGTCCTGGCCGGAGCCGACGGACTGGTCCTGTTCAACCGTTTTTACCAGCCGGATTTCGACATAGACAAGATCGGGATCACCAGAACGCTGGATCTGAGCGTCCCGGCGGAAATCCGGCCCGGCCTTTTGTGGCTGGCGGTCCTTTATGGTCGGGTCGGCGCCTCCCTGGCGGCGACCACCGGCGTGGAAACCTACCGGGAAGTCGTCAAGTACCTGATGGCAGGCGCAGACGTCGTCATGACCACCTCCAGCCTCCTCCGGCATGGCCCTGAACACCTCGAGCGACTGCTGGAGGGATTGACGGACTGGCTCCTGGAGCACGACTACAGCTCCCTGGACGACCTGCGGGGATGTATGGGCCTGAACCGGGTACCGGACGCCACGGCCTATGAGCGGGCTAACTACATCCGCATCCTGGAGGAGTTCGAGGCCCCCGAGTTCGCTTAATCCAGTCCTCTCCTGCGCCGCCGCTCCTGCTGTGTCCTGAGTCCGCGCCGCCGCAGGACCCGGGTGAGCAGTCGGCTGACTGCGGGAAATGCACCCGCCAGTCGGGCCAGGAACGATCGCCCCGGGGGAATGCCGACCTCCACCGGTCTGTCCTTGAGAACCCGTCCGAAAACCACCCGCGAGATGTCCTTGACCGTGAGGGGCGCGGAACCCGAAAAGGTCATCGCCGCCTCTTCGAAATCTTCCTGAAGGACCAGCATGGGCGTCTCGATCGCGTCAGGGCAGATCACCGTCACAGCCACGCCGCTGTCCCGCAATTCCTCGGCCAGGACAAGAGAGTAGGCGCGTACAGCGTGCTTCGACGCGCTGTACAGGCCGATCCCCGGTATGGCCGCCACGCCGGCCAGGGAGCTGAGATTGACGATATGACCCCTTCCCTGGGCCCGCATATGGCGGGCCGCCACCTGACAGCCGTTTACCAGGCCCTTGAAATTGATATCGAAATGCAGCTGAAGGTCCTCCTCCGCTGCCTCGGCCAGACGTCCCGGGTGGATGATGCCCGCAACGTTGAACAGCAGGTCCAGGCGGCCCCACGCGCCCATCAATTCGGTGTAGAGGCCGTCCCAGGCGGACCGATCCCGGACGTCGAGACGCCGTAAAAGCACTCGGCCCGCATCCCAGTTATTGGCGCGAGCAGCGTGCCGGAGCCCGTCAAGATCCACGTCCGTCACCACCACCCGGGCGCCCCGGGCCAGAAAAACATCCGCCAGATGAAGCCCGACGCCGCTCGCACATCCCGTCAGCCACACGACCTGTCCGTTCACAATTGTTCTCCAGCCGTTCCCCGGGAATCATAAGCGATCACGCGGCAGGAACACTCATTGCGCTGAGCGTGGACAATTGATTTGAGTCATTGCCTCTCGCGCGATTCTGGTATTAAATACCTTTTTAAATGAGAATGATTCTCAAACTTCTTTGGAACAGAACAGCCCCGTGATCACACTGGATAAACTTTCGGAGGGCGCCGAAGCAACGCTGCTGGCGGTGGAGGGTCTTCCCGCCCTGCGCCGCCGGCTAATGGAAATGGGGCTGCTTCCGGGCACGCCTCTCCGGCTGATTCGACGAATGTCCCTGGGAGGCGTGGTCGAGCTCGAAGTCAGGCGTTCAAGGGTGTCGATCCGGCACGGTGAAGCCACCCAGCTCCTCGTCTCTCCTATCTGAGCACCGTGACCGCTCCGAACCGCTCCGAGATGCCCTCGGTCGTGATCGGGGGCAACCCCAACACGGGAAAATCCACGGTCTTCAATCAGCTTACCGGCGGCAGGGCCCGCATCGGTAACTATCCCGGTATCACCGTCGAGCGCAGTATCGGAAGCACCCGGCTGCCGGGCGGACGGATGGTTCGCGTGCTGGACTCGCCGGGCACTTACAGTCTCGTGGCGCGCAGCGC
>JASFOT010000052.1:0-8955 GCA_050116375.1 Gammaproteobacteria bacterium
TTTGCGTCTAAGGACCGCTGCCCTGGACTGACAGCAGAAGTCCGGAAAGGGTCGCTCCCGCCCCGGCGCATTCGCCCCTAACGGTACCGCCGACGTGCCATGCCGGCGCATGCGCCCATGCCAAGACATATGAGTCCCAGGAGCCCGATGAGCGGCAGCGGGCCAGCGGTCTCCGGCAGAACGGCGGGCAGGGTTTCCGGCTGAGGCTTGGCGTCCGGTGTCGTAGACACTTCCGCCGGCTCTTCGTCAATCATGACAGGGGTCTCTTCCCGGGAAAGGGGTGGCGTCAGCACGATGACCCGTCCTTCGGACGTCTCGCGGTAGTAAATCCGGATCTTCTGCCCCGGCTGAAGATCCTGCAGCCGAATCGACTGGCCCTTGATACTGATCGACGCTCCCCTGGGTATCCGGTACGCTTCTCGCCCGCTGCCGTCGTCATGTCGCAGAGTCAGGAGGCTGCCTCGGACCTGGACAACTTCCCCGGCGATACGCTTGATGTCGGTCTGCTGGACGGTCACGATCTGGGCTTCCTGTGACAGGGTCACCCCGGAAATCAGCGCCAGAAGGACCAGCAGTGTCGTCCTGATCATCATCGTTCTCATTCCCCTTCCCTCCTGTCAGGGCGACGACACGCCGCGCCGCCGGCATTGGGTCCGAACCGGCCGGTCCGGCAGGCTAAATGATTTCCGCGTCCACCAGGGCGGCCTTGACGATGTAGCGCTTTGGCGCATGGCCCACGAAATAGAACGGATAACAGGTCACCAGGGTGACCATGCTGTCATCAGTCTCCGTCAGCACGTGTGTGTCGTGCTTTTCGACTATCCGGATTTCCTTGACCTGGTATCGCATCCGCTGGCGCCAGGTCACGAGCTCGACATCGTCGCCCACGGTGATGTCTTTCAGACCACGGAAAAATCCGTCTCTGTGCCCGGCAATTCCCACGTTGCCGAGACCGTCGGGCCTGGCAGTTCCCGGAATCCGCCCCACTGCCCGGTTCAGAGTCAGTTCATCGATTCCGTCCAGCACCGGAACTTCCAGATCAATCGCAGGGATCCGCAGAAGGGCCTGCGGCGCAGAAAACTCGACCCTGAGGCTTTCCTCGTAGTCCTTGACCCGATTCGGCGACCACAGGCTGTAGTCATATTCCATGGTTTGCGGCATGGGCGGCGCGGGCATGGCGGGCAGCCGTGCATCCGCCGTCTCCGCGGAAGCCGCCACGGGTAATGTCGGGATCTCTTCGCCTTCGGACACGGCCGGTGTCGTCGAGGCCGTCTGCGATCCAGTCTCCATGGCCACCAGCTGCCGCTGCTGCGATGCAGCCAGTCGAGCGGCCTCGAATGCCTCCATGGCCTGCCGCTGGCCGATTTCCCGATGCAGCTGCCCGGCACCCCAGATAGCCAGCAAAGCAACGCCAATACCGATCAAAAGACGTTGCACGATCAAAAGATGGTCGCGCATTGGAACTTCCCTCACCCTCAAGTGGATTCCAATTCTACCCAAGAGCGCGTCTATGCGCACAACATGGGCTATGCCGTCCAGATGGACCAGATTCCTATGGCGATGAAGCCCACGCCGGCGATGATAGAGAGATGGCGCGGGCTGATAACCTGGGAAATCGCGCCCCCGGCGAGCACTCCGATCGCCGACGTGAGAATCAGCGCTGCCGAAGCACCGAGAAAGACTATCCAGCGATTGACTTCCCTGTCTGCAGCAAAGAGTAGTGTCGCCAACTGCGTCTTGTCCCCCAGCTCTGCCACAAAAATCGTTACGAAAACGATGGCCAGCGCTTTGATGTCCATTATCAAATCTCACTCCACGAGGATGTTGAACTCGAAACCGGACAGGCAGGAACGGAGTCGCCCCAGCCGTCCGACCACGGAGGCATTACCGGCGGGACAGGCTCTCCTCGCAGGCGGCCGCGTAGGATTCTTCGTCGGGGAATTCCCTGAGCGGATCTTCGAACCGCTTGTGCCAGTGGACAAACGCATCCATACAGATGCCGATACGCCAGTCGGAGGCCGTGGGGGTGGGCGTCGGACGGTGCATGAGATATGACGGAAATATGGTCAGACAGCCTTCCACGGGACGGACCGCGGCCATGTTCTCGCAAAAGACATTGTTGGGCTCCGGCCGCTGGAACATCAGGAGCCCTTCTGCAGGATTCCGCGTTGGCGGCACCTGGATGTAGTAACAGCCGCTGAGCGTGGCCGGATGATGATGATGCCAGGGCCCGTCGACCCAGGACTCGTTGGTCTGGATAAGAACCCATCCCTGAATGCAGTAGACATCGAAGGGCATGCCCTTGGAGTGCCCGTGTCGGGAGGCGAGGATCTGCCTGCACGCTTCGACGAAAGCCTTTTTCAGGACCCGCAGGTATTCGATGTGCTCCAGGTTGGCCGGGGTAAACAGTTCTTCCCGGGTCTGGTAGCCGTAACCGCTTCCGTGCCGCGCGAAATACCCTTGACGCCATAGCTCGCGAAGACGCCCCTTGATCTCGTCGTGAAAACGGTGCATTTCGGGCACGGGGAAACGCCAAGTGGGCGTCCCGAAAATCATGTTGGTCTGCAGCCGACCGTCGCTCATGTTCGCGTCCTTCGCTTTATCTCAGGCGCTGTGTTTCGACCGCGGCCGCACCGGATCGCCTCACAGATCGAATTCGATAACGTCGAAACGCTTGGTGTCGTCGTGGCGCGCCGACATCCTGATGGCGTCTTCGATGGTCCTCGAGTTCCAGCCCACCACCTGGTCGGCCTTCTCCTTGAGCTCCGCCGGGGCGTCTTGAGGACCAAAGGGTTCCACCAGCACAATGGGCACATCGTGAGCCTTGGCCGCCTGGATCTCGAAATCCAGCCATTGCGGGTGATGGTCGTACATTCCGGAAACCAGCACCAGAACTTCCGCCGATTTCATTGCGTCAAGAACCCGGGTGCGGCGCTGGGCAACCGTTTCACCTTCGGGCGACGCCTCAGGATCACAAACGTTGGTGTAGAAAAAGTTGGTGGTACTCTCCAGGTACTCGAACAGACGCAGGTAGTCATCGTCCTTGACCCAGCCGTGAGACGGAAATATGCGGTACGGATCGTTCTCGGTCATGATTTGCCCCCTTTCGCCGCTTCCATACAGTTTAACCGACCGATGATCAGCGGACGAGGTATGAACGGGCGTGTTAAATTCGCGCCATGCCTCGCTTAATATCCAGGTGAATCCCGTCAGCGCAGAGCCAAACACCGCCCGCCCGATGCGATTTCTTCTGTACAACATCCGTTACGCGGCCGGCACGGGACCGGGATTCAACCTGCCCGTTCCCGGCGCCGGCTACCTGCGCGGAAACCGGGAGAATCTTTTCAACATCCGCCAGTTCATCAAGTCGATGGATCCGGATATCGTCGGATTGATCGAGGTCGATACGGGTTCCATTCGCACCGGGATGGCCAACCAGGCGGAAATCATTGCCGGCCACCTGGGGCATTACACGATTTACGAGTCAAAATACGGCGAGGAGTCACTCAACAACCGTCTGCCGATCGTCCGCAAGCAGGGTAACGCCTTCCTTGCCGCACCCCGGATCCACGGCGAACGGTTTCACTATTTCGAGACCGGCATCAAGCGCCTGATCATCGAGCTGGAACTAGAGGACGTGGCCATTTTTCTGGTTCACCTGTCGCTAAAGTACCGCCATCGCCAAAGCCAGCTTCGCCGCCTTCACGAACTGGTGGCAGTCACCGACAAGCCGGTTATTGTGGCGGGTGACTTCAACACCTTCTGGGGCGAGGACGAGCTCTATCTCTTCATGGAAGCCAGCGGGATGCGCAGCGCCAACGTAGAGAAACTGCCCTCCTATCCCAGCCAGTCGCCCCGCAAGGAGCTGGATTTCATTCTCTACGGCTCAGGGGTGGAGATCGTGGATTTCCAGATTCCCCGCGTTTGTTACTCCGACCACCTGCCACTCGTGTGTGACTTCCGCATTTCCGGCTGCGAAGAACGTGCGGCCTGAGCCGCTTTGTTGCGCCGCACACAGAAACTTTCTACGATTGTGGGATAACGTCGCGGGCCTGGCTTCCTGTCAGGTGACCGGGCGCCGTCGCCGGGGCCCGATCACCACAGCCGGCCCAGACCAGTCGCCCGCTCGAATCCCGTCGAGCGACCGTAAAGGAGCATCAGATGCAAGCCAACCGCAGCCCGTACGGCAGCGAACCCGTCTACGTCGTCGACGGGACGAGGACACCGTTCCTGAAAGCCCGGGGCAAACCCGGCCCCTTCAGCGCCTCGGATCTGGCAGTTGCCGCCGGTCAGCCGCTGCTGGCGCGACAGCGGTTCGCGCCCGAGGACCTGGACGAAGTCATCCTCGGCTGCGCCATGCCGAGTCCCGATGAACCGAATATCGGTCGAATCGTGGCGCTGAGGCTGGGTTGCGGAGACCGGGTTCCCGGCTGGACGGTGATGCGCAACTGCGCGTCGGCCATGCAGGCCGTCGATTCCGCCGCCCGCAACATTACCCTTGGAAATGCGGATCTGGTCCTGGCCGGCGGAACGGAGGCCATGAGCAGGGCCCCCATCCTTTTCAACGACGACATGGTGAACTGGCTGGCCGCCCTGAACCAGGCCAGGACACCGATTGAGAAGCTGAAAGTGATCGGCAGGCTTCGTCCGGGCCATTTCGGGCCGGTCATCGCGCTGCTCAAGGGCCTCACGGATCCTATCGTGGGAATGAACATGGGCCAGACCTGCGAAGTCATTTCCCACCGGTTCGGCATCGATCGGGAAATGATGGATGCCTTCGCGGTTCGCAGCCACAAGCGCCTGGCCGCGGCTTTCGACAATGGCCTGATGGACCAGGTGGTTGCGATCTACGAAGCCTCCGGAAAGGTTCACGAGGAAGACGACGGGCTGCGGCGAGACAGCGACGAAGCCAAGCTCGCGAAGCTGAAACCATTCTTCGACCGAAAGGTGGGCCTGGTTACGCCCGGGAACAGTTCCCAGGTAACGGACGGCGCAGCCCTGTTGTTACTCGCCAGCGCCAGGGCCGTCGAGAAGTTCGACCTGCCGGTGATGGGACGGATCGTTGACTGCGAGTGGGCCGCGCTGGACCCCGCCCAGATGGGTCTCGGGCCCGTGCACGCCTCCACTCCCATTCTCAAGCGGCATGACTACGGTCTGGAGGACGTGGATTTCTGGGAGATCAACGAGGCGTTCGCTGGCCAGGTGCTCTCGTGCCTTGCCGCCTGGGAGGACAAAGAGTACTGCGTCGAGGAGCTCGGCCTGGACGGCCCCCTCGGTTCGCTGGACCAGGCGCGGCTGAACGTGGACGGGGGAGCCATCGCCACCGGTCATCCGGTAGGCGCCAGCGGCGCCCGCATTGTATTGCACGCGCTCAAGGTTCTTGAGCGCGAAGGCGGCCAGCGGGCCATGGCGACACTCTGCATCGGCGGGGGTCAGGGCGGTGCAATGCTTCTGACTCGGGAATCGGAGTAAGGACATGACTGAAGACACCGGTACGCAGCACTGGACCTGTCAGATCGACGACGACGGCATCGCCTGGCTCGGCCTGGACAAACAGGGGACCGGCACAAACGTGCTGTCCTCGGACGTCATGGCCGGACTCCACGAGCGTCTTGGCGAAATCGAGCAGGCGGCGCCCAAGGCCGTGGTGGTTTACTCCGGCAAGAAGAACGGATTCGTCGCCGGTGCGGACATCAAGGAGTTTACCGGGCTCGAAAATCCTGAAGATGCGTTCGACCTGGTCAGGAAGGGTCAGCATGTCATGGACAGACTCGAGGCCCTGCCCTGCCCCACGATCGCGCTGATCAACGGATTCGCCCTGGGCGGCGGACTGGAACTCGCGCTGGCCTGCCGTTACCGCATCTCCACAGACGATCCCAAAGCCGTAATGGGCCTCCCCGAAGTCAAGCTCGGCATCCACCCGGGTTTCGGCGGCACGGTGCGGTCGGTGGCCATTGTGGGCGTGTTCGCCGCCATGGACATGATGCTGACCGGCAGAAATATCCGTCCCAAGCCGGCTCTGCGGATGGGCCTGGTGGACCAGATCGTTCCGGCGCGTCATCTCCGTCGCGCCGCGCGAATGATGGCCCTCAACCCGCCGCCACAGAAAAAGCCGGACTTCAAGGCGCGAATCCTGGGGCTCGGCCCGGTTCGCAGTCTCGTTGCGCGGATCCTCGAAAAGCAGGTGGCCAAGAAAGCCCGGCGGGATCACTATCCGGCGCCTTATGCCATCGTGGACCTCTGGCGCCGTCACGGCGACGACCCTTCCGGCATGTATGTCGCCGAGGCGCGGTCCATTGCCCAGCTGATGTGCACGTCCACGTCCCGCAATCTGGTGCGGGTCTTTCTTCTTCAGGACAAGCTGAAATCCCAGGGCGGCAAGGAGAAACACGATTTCCGGCACGTCCACGTGGTGGGAGCCGGCGTGATGGGCGGCGACATCGCGGCCTGGTGTGCGCTGCGCGGCCTGACGGTGACCCTGGAAGACCGGGCCGCCGAGTACATTGGTCCTGCGATGGCCCGCGCCTACAAGCTTTTCAAGAGGAAACTGCGCGAACCGCGTCTGGTTCAGGCCGCCATGGACCGTCTGATGCCCGACGTGGAAGGGACCGGGGTATCGAACGCCGACGTGGTCATCGAAGCGATTTTCGAGAATACGGAGGCCAAGCAGGAACTGTATCGCAGACTCGAGCCGGCGATGAAACCCGATGCCGTCCTGGCCACCAACACGTCCAGTATCCGCCTCGAGGAGTTGCGTGACGCGTTATCCGATCCTCATCGGCTCATCGGCCTGCACTTCTTCAATCCGGTAGCCATGATGCCCCTGGTCGAAGTGATCCATACAGCGGATACGCCGGATGAGCAGATCGATCGGGGCATTGCGTTCGCACGGCGGATCGACAGACTGCCCCTTTCCTGCCTCAGCTCTCCGGGTTTCGTCGTCAACCGGGTACTGATGCCGTACATGATGGAAGCATTACAGGTGGCTCAGGAAGGCGTCCCCCTGCCGGTGATCGACAAGGCGGCTCGCGACTTCGGCATGCCCATGGGGCCCGTGGAGCTGGCTGACACGGTAGGCCTGGACGTGGCCCATCACGTGGCCCAGATTCTGGGCCAGGCTTACGGCTTCCCGGTCCCTGACGAACTGGCTCGCATGGTGGAGCAGAAGAAACTGGGCCGTAAGACCGGTGAGGGCTTCTACACATGGAAGGACGGCAAGCCGGTCAAGGCCAAGGTCGATCAGTCGGGACCGCCGAACCTTCAGGATCGGCTTCTGCTGCCGATGATCAACGAGGCCGTTGCCGTCTACCGGGACGGGGTCGTGGACGATCTCGATCTGCTTGATGCGGGAATCATATTCGGCACCGGGTTTGCCCCCTTCCGGGGAGGCCCCATCAACTACGCCCGGACACGCGGTATCGACGTAATCAAGCAGACCCTGTCGGAAATGGAGAACCGTTTCGGGGAACGTTACAGGCCGGACGAGGGCTGGGATCGGATTGGCTGAGCCTTAGGTCAAAAACAGGGGATCCGGCACGCTGAACGGCGTCGTCGTTGTGATACCATCCCGGTCGTTTTCCATCGCTGTTATCAAGCCATGCAATTCGACCGGGCATCGACCTCAGGATCACAAGGACACGGTATGGCAAAAAAGCCAATCGAGCCGGCGCAGCTCAAGGCACTGTCGCCCCTTGACGGTCTGAAGGGCGAAAATCTGAAAGCCCTGGCCCGCAAGACGTTCATCGAAGAAGTGCCTGCCGGGCGATTCCTGTTCAAGAAAGGAGACGACCAGAAGCGGTCGATCTACGTCCTTTCCGGGGAAGTCGAGCTCCGTGACGATCACGAAGTGCTCGCCATCGTCCACGGCGGATCCCGCGAAGCCCGATCCCCCATTGCACCCGTTGTTCCCCGAACCGTGAGCGCGCGGGCTCGCACGGACGTGGAGTGCATTGCTGTAGATTCAGACCTGGTGGACGTGATGCTCACCTGGGACCAGACCGGTTCCTACGAAGTGGGCGAGCTCCGCGATGAAGCCATGGCGGAAGCCGGTGACTGGATGACTACCCTGCTCCAGACCAAGGCTTTCCACAGGATCCCGGCCGCCAATATCCAGGCCATTTTCATGCGGATGGAGCAGGTTAACTACAAGGCCGGCGACTTGGTGATCAAGCAGGGCGACGAGGGCGACTATTTTTTCGTCATCACTGACGGCAAGTGCGTCGTCACACGTGAGACGCCGCTGAACAGGGACGGCATCAAGCTTGCCGAACTTAGCGTTGGGGACACTTTCGGTGAGGAAGCCCTGATTTCTCAGGCCACCAGGAACGCCACGGTCACCATGCTGACTGACGGCTCGGTCATGCGGCTGGCTAACGAGGATTTCCAGACCCTCATGAACGAGCCAATGCTGCACTGGGTGGATTTCGACCAGGCCAGCGACATCATCGCGAATGGCGGCAAATGGCTCGACGTCAGGCTGCCCAGCGAGTTCGAGAATTTTCATCAGGCGGACGCGATCAACATCCCGCTTTACTTCATCCGGCTCAAGCTGAAGACCCTGGACCCGGAATCCGCATACGTGGTGTGCTGCGATACGGGCCGGAGAAGTTCCGCCGCTGCCTACATTCTCAGCGAGCGAGGATTCAACGCCAGTGTCCTGAAGGGCGGCCTCAATCAGCTGGCCGGCGGGCCGCCGCGGTCGCGGCAGACAGACGAAGGCGCCGATTCGCCGGAGCCGACAGACTCCCCCGCCTCCACCGACTGATTCCGGAAAGAAACCCGCGCCGACTCCGGCAGCCGACGGCGCGTTCCCTCACATGGTGTGAGTGGGCTTGTCGCCTCCCAGCGCTCCGGCCAGATAAGTCTCGATCTTCCTCTGGGTGGCTCCGCGATCCTGCTCGCTGAACTGTACCCCGATACCCGCGGTGCGCTTGCCCTGGGCCCCCTTCGGAGTAA
>JASFOT010000053.1:0-8925 GCA_050116375.1 Gammaproteobacteria bacterium
CATTGGCAATGGTAAAAGTCTTGCCGGAGCCGGTGACCCCGAGCAGCGTCTGGTACATCAGCCCGCTGTCCAGCCCCTCGACCAGACCGGCGATGGCCTCCGGCTGGTCGCCGGCGGGTTCATAATCGGAAACCAGCTCAAAGCGCTGGACCGTGTCCGGATCCTGGCTCACAGATATTCCTGATTGGCCGTTACGGCGGCATGGCTTAACATAAGTGGCGCTTCATTATGCCATCAGGGGGAACTCGTGAAGCTTTCTCTCTCCGCCCGCGTCGGGCGCATCAAACCGTCGCCGACTCTCGCGGTAACCGCCCGAGCCCAGGAACTGCGTCGCGCCGGACGCGACGTCATTGGTCTCGGGGCTGGCGAGCCTGATTTCGACACCCCCGAGCACATCAAGGAGGCGGCGATCCAGGCGATTCGTGACGGGCACACCAAGTACACTGCCGTGGACGGCATTATCGAATTGCGGGAGGCGATTTCTGACAAATTCCGTCGCGACAACAATATTGAATACGCTGTAGACCAGATTCTGGTTTCAGTAGGCGGCAAGCACAGCCTCTATAACCTGTTCAGCGCCGTCCTCAACGCCGGCGACGAGGTGATTGTCCCCGCCCCCTACTGGGTCTCTTACCCGGCCATGGCGCTCCTGGCCGACGCCGAACCGGTGATCGTATCAGCGGGACCGGACCAGGGATTCAAGCTGCGCCCTGAGCAAGTCGCTGCGGCGATCAACGACGCCACCCGAATCTTCGTCCTCAACAGTCCCAGTAATCCCACCGGCGCGGCATATACCCGAGCCGAGCTGGAGGCACTTGCCGAGGTCCTGCGCGAGCACCCCCGGGTACTGATCGTTACCGACGATATGTACGAATTCATTTACTGGGCGGACGAGCCGTTTTGCAGTTTTCTGACTGCGGCGCCGGATCTTTACGAGCGCACTATTACGGTCAACGGCGTTTCCAAGGCCTATTCAATGACCGGCTGGCGGATCGGCTATGCAGGCGGCCCCGCATCTATTATCGCCGCCATGCGAAAAATACAGAGTCAGAGCACCTCGAACCCCTGCTCTATCGCTCAGCGTGCGGCGTTGGCCGCCATATCGGGCGACCAGAGCTGTGTCGCGAAAATGAACACCGCTTTCAAGGAGCGGCACGACTTCGTGGTCGAGGCTCTCAACCGGATTCCGGGATTCCGCTGTCTGCCCGGTGCCGGCACCTTTTACGCGTTTCCCGATATCACCGGGGTGCTGGAGAACCGTCCGGACCTCTCAGGCGATATCCCCTTCGCCGAGTTTCTTCTGGAACAGGCGGAGGTGGCTGTGGTCCCGGGATCGGCATTCGGTGCTCCGGGCCATGTCAGATTGTCCTTCGCCTGTGGCCTGGAGACACTGGAGACGGCTATCGGACGCATAGAGAAGGCTCTAGGCTGAGCGCCGGTCCCCGCTTGACTTGTCAGGACGGGGCAACGACAATTCCGCGCCTGCAGCGAAGCGGCTGCGGTCAATTCCCCGGTAGCTCAGTTGGTAGAGCGGGTGACTGTTAATCACTTGGTCGGTGGTTCGAGTCCGCCCCGGGGAGCCAAATTCCAGAAGCCCTTTCTTGGGCTTACGAGAGGTCGCCTGAGGGCGGCCTTTTTCGTGTGTGTCCCAGCCACCACTGCATCGCCGGACGCAGGCGACGTCTCCAGAGGACGCCCGGCAGGCTGAGAAACTGGAAAACTGAAATTCTGGAAACCTGGCTCCCGGACCCTCCAGGATTTCAGATTGTCAGGTTTCCGGCTGCCGAGCGCGCCAGCGGTTGCTATCCGTGCCGATGCTGAATGTCTGCTTTCGGCCAAGAGTGTGCAGAGGCCTACTCACCTGCGGGACCCTCCGATAAGAACGCTTCAAATTCGGGAAGCGTGGCCGGGATCAACGTTTCTCATCGGGCATCTTGGACCAACTCTCCCAATCAATGCTACGGCCCGGGAAGGCAGCATTATCGAATGGCCACTCCCTGACCACCCACTTCTTGACCGCATCGTAGAGCCGGGACTCAAGCCCGTTGGGCAGTTCACTTTGCCTGGCCCAGAGATAAATTTCGGCGTCATAACCGCTCTTGCGGGTGGGCTCTATGTAAACGCAACCCTTCACCGTTGTCTCCGAAAGCGATACGACGGTGTAAGCAAAGGAGCGCCGAGTTTGAAACTCCTTCTGGTGCCAACCAAGGTCGATCAGATTCTGCTCCAGCGTGAGGCCCTCGGGCCAAGTCCCTCCGGGCCAGATGTTTCTGAGATGTTCGACACTTGTGGTGACTGCATCGAAATCTTTAACAACGTCGTTGACAGTGAGCATGCGGAGTCGGAACTCATCCGTCTCCAGCTTCTCTGGCACTTTGAAACCCTTCGGCACAAATGGAGTCGGCGACGCTGCGGTTGCGACTGTCTCAACCGATGTCATTCGTCATTCCTCCCAACAATGCTCCAGTGCCCATCATGACCCTGTCGGCCAAAGTCTGCTCTCGGCCATAACCGGACGTTCAACCTAAGAAACTGTACGTCCGGTTTGCCGCAGTTCACGACATTCATTCTCATATAAAAACAACCCAAGAAGGAGCCGAATTGCTTGCCAATAATACTGTTCCTCGAATTCGACCGTGCTGACGAAATCGCCCCGCGCCAGGAAATATTGAACGCGAACACCCCATGGTAGCGGGTCAGGTTCACCCGCGGCCGCGACACCAGCGCCGTCAGCCGCGCCATGAAATCCAGCGGCTCGAAGATGACGTGCGTGGTGCCGTCCCGGTACGGCGTCTTCAATTGATAGCGAACATTCCCCGCAAGCGTCAGCGACAGACGCGGCTCGGCAATCGCCGGACGGGTGATGTAGCGGCATAACCGCTCCAGCTTGCGCCGTTCATGACGGGCGGCGGCCACCCCGGCATGCAGCGAAAAGCCGGCCACTCTCGCCACCCGGGGATTCGAGTCTTCCAGGCTGCCCGCCGGCGGCAGGCTCTGCAGGCAGAAGGCCTTGCGGCCCTCATGCGGACCCACGGCAATACGATAGGTAATGGAACTGCCGAGCACACCCTCCAGGCCGGTGTCATCATGCGGCTCCAGCTTCGCCGATTACCTTGCCCTGTGGCTCCTCGACGCCGCCGCGGAATACGGGGTGATCATCGCGGATTGAACGGCGGCCATGCTGTTAACTTGCAGTAAAAGACACTTGACCTTCGAAGACGGTTTTGAGCACCTTGACCTGGTTGATCTTGTCCTGATCTCCCGCCTCCACCAGGTCGAAAAGGTTATCACTCAATACGACCATGTCCGCGTATTTACCCACCTCGAGCGAACCTCGCTCGCGCTCGTGCTGCATGAGCCTGGCGCCATTGATCGTTAGCATCCGCAGCGCCGCAGGCAGGTCGATAGCCTGATCAGGCGCATAGGCCTCGTCAGCCTTGTAAGAGCCAAACGCCTTGCCCCAGGGGTTCTTGCGGGTCAGCAGGGCCTCCAGGCTCGCCATCACACCGTAATCGCGTCCCGACGACCCCCAGTCGCTGCCGAATGCAAGCTCGATGCCGCTGCCCATAATGCGCTTTACGGGCCAGCCCGTTTCGTTCAGTTCCTTTCCGAGGGTTACTTCACAAGCGTGGGAGGTAACACCGGGGAACCAGACGTCCGGTGACATCTCGGCCGTGATGCCGAGTCGGCCCATCCGGGCGAGGTCCTCGTCGGATACGTAGGAAAGGTGAGAGATATGGTGCTTGACCGGGTTGTGAGGGTTATTTGCACGGATTTCCTCGAAGACATCCAGCACCTGTCGTGTGGTTCCATCCCCGACCGAGTGAACATGAATGCGCAGACCGCGCAGGTCGTAGGCACGCATCGTCTCCTGTACGTCTTTTGACCAAGTCACGGCACCATAGAAAGGGGGCGTGTTGCCGCGCAGGTCGCCCTGGTAGGACTCGAGCATCAGCGACGTGAGCCCGGGGGGCGTACCGTCTGCCCAGAACTTGACGTTTTTCGCATCGATGAGGTGGGAGTTGTACTTGTCGACCGTCTCCACGAAGGGTTGGGCGTTCGCCTCCCATGTGCCGTCGCCGTGGCGCCCCTCGGTGAACATACCTACTGATAGCATCACTTTGAGGTTTAGCTTGCCTTCCTCCTCCAACGCCTTGTAGGTCTCATGGATTGGATATCGGCCGGCCATGTCGCCGATCGCCGTTACTCCGTTGGCGCGCACCACATCGAGGGCCATGGGGATGCACTTCCTGTAGACCTCGAGTGGCGGGCCGGGCAGCACACCGCCGACCATCGCCGACGCGTTGTCGGAGAGATAGCCTGTCGGTTCCCCATCGTCGCCCTTCTCGATGAAGCCACCGAATGGAGACGGGGTGTCCCTCGTGATCCCCGCGAGCTTGAGGGCTGCTTTGCTGGCCGCCGCGTTGTGGCCGGTCGTGTCCTTGAGCCACACGGCCCGACCCGGCGCAACCTTCTCGATCATTGCCGCGGTCAGGCGCCCCCCCTCGAAGTTGGCGCCATTCCAGACGCTCCCGGCAATCCAGCCCTCCGGGTGCTTCCTGGCATACTCGGCAATCTTGTTGAGAACCTGTTCCTGGGTGTCCGAGGGTGAGAGCGACAATCTGCCCGCCACCTTGTCACGATAGATGAAGTGGGGGTGGAGGTGGCAGTCGTGAAACCCGGGAAGAACGAAGGCTCCTCCGAGGTTGACCACTTTGGTCTGCTTGCCCACCGAACCCTCTACGAGGTTGTTATCACCGATTGCGACAATTCGCCCACCGCTGACAGCAACAGCTTCTGCCCAGGGCTGCATTGGATTGACAGTATAGATACGGCCATTGCGATAGACGATATCCGCCGACTTGTTCGAGGCCGCGAACACAGAGGAGAAGATGCCTCCGCCTGCAAGCATCGAAGCGGCCGTCGCGGCCAGCGTCGAGAGAAATTGCCTTCTTGTCCGCTTCACGGTCATGAGTTTTCTCCTGTCCTCGGGTCTATCCGATCTTCTCTAACTGTTAAGCGTGTTCTTGTAGAACCTTGCCGTCCTTCATGATGATCTTTGCCCGTGGGGTCAGGTCTTGCAATGCCACATCCGTACTCCCAGCATCACCTTCTCCCTTCTTCCTCGAAGGCCTTCGCCGGGGCATAGGAAGCATAACCCACGTATTTCGCGAGAACCCACACAGTAACCGGCCATCAGACCGGCATCCTTCGGCCAATTCAGCACGCAACAAGTAAATGTCTTTGTTCACATAAGATACTCGGAAACTTACGCCGAGCGTCCGAGCTGGGTTGGAAACAGCCTACCTGCAGCCAAGTGGGAACGACCGTTTCCAGTACTTTCAAGACATTCAGTAACTTACGCTGAATGACGCCTTTGGGTCATTAACAGCCGCTCGAATGCAACCGAATATTAGGAATAGCTAAAGGGCTGCTTTGGGTCGGAAGCGGACCTCCAAAAGGGCCATCTGCTCCCTCCTCCGCCCGAGGATCACATCGACCCAGGGAAGTTCGGTCAGATTTCGGTCAAAGAAGTTCCCACAACTAACTGTTTAAAATAATATTTTCTAAAAAACAGAGCCGATTTCTGACCTAATTGGCACGGGAAATGTTCGGAATAAGTTCGGTTTCTGGCCACTAACCAGAGGGACCATCAGAAAAGTGCTTAGGATTCTTGCGCTTTCTGTCCCAGAAAAGAACTCTCCGTGGTCCTGCAAATCACTTGGTCGGTAGTTTGAGTCCGCCCCGGGGAGCCAAATTCCAGAAGCCCTTTCTTGGGCTTACGAGAGGTCGCCTGAGGGCGGCCTTTTTTCTATGGGCCTTCCGACCTGATGGAGCAGGGGGCCAACGTCTCATTGCCGAATCTGTTGCGTTCGCCTGACTATCGCGGGGTCAGTGGAAGATATTGAATGTACCAGGTTCAGTCCGGGGAGTTCCCGCCGTCCGCGCGCCTCGCCGCGGCGACCTGCACTTTCAGCCGTGCCCTAATCTCCCCGGAGATAGATTCGATGAATTCGGGCCGGAAGATGCCCTGCTTGATCTCGTCCTCCCACCACGCCTTGACCAGGGGCAGCTCGATATAACTGCAGGCCCAGGTTTTCCTGGCTTCCCACCGGGCGGAATCGAGAAAACCGTGCTGGTAAAGGTAGAACTCTCCCTCGATCTTCTGAAAGACAGCCCGGTGTATGAAGAGCAGGAGGATCAGGTCGGACGCCTGCAGGTCATCCACATCTGCGTCGGGCTCGTAGATCCTGCGGACGACGTTCGCAAAGCGCGACTCCCTGCCCTGCTGGTACTCCGTGTCGCCCAGTATCGCCTGGAACAGGCATTCATTAAGCTCGGACATCTGTAATGACGCGTCGAACCCGGCCGAGGCTTTCAGCGCTTTCGTGTTGTTGCGTACCTCTGTGGCGACGTAAACAAGAGATACGATCACGGCCAACCCGCCGACAACCTCGGCAATTGACGCTGCAGTATTCCAGTCCATTTAACCTCCTGAGTCCCGAGTGACGCCAGACCATCGGGTCGTCATTCTACAGGCGCGACGAGCTGTCCTCGATCGGTGGATGGGCGAGCTTCGCTAGAATCTTTGTTATCGGCCCTTTGAGCGTTCATGCAGAAATCATGGCAGGCACGGAAACGGACTGGGCCAACGGTGGAGAGGTGCGTGCAAATCACTTGGTCGGTGGTTCGAGTCCTGGCGGACCCAGGGCATACCCTTTGCTCGCCCTATTGCCGGCAGGGTTGCTGGCGGTATTGCTTCGGGCTGACGCCGGCTAAACGTCGGAACGCGCGTGAGAAGTGCGACGGATCCTCGTAGCCGACCTGCAGGGCAACCTCGAGGATCGTGACGTCGGATTCCCTGAGGAAAGAAGCCGCCCTTTCAAATCGCACCTGTTGCAGGAGTTCTGAAAACGACATGCCGGCCTGCCGGAGACGTCGTTGCAGTGTCCGGGCGCTGATCCCCGCCATCTCGGCGACCTCGTCGATGGCAAGCGGTCCATCCTGAAGATAGGCGCTCAGCACGGCCCGCAGCGTGCTCAGGAGGTCCGGTCGCCTCTCGGTCCTGTCTCCAGCGGCCTGCGCGGCAAGTCCCGGCCTCATGCCGTCACCATTCATCCTGCCCGACATACTCAGCAGATCGCGGGGTACCGTTACCCATGCCGAGCGTTGACCCCGCAGCAAGCGCGTGTTCGGGAAGAGTTGTGCGGCGAAATCGCTGACGGGCCACTCGGAATGCAAGCCGATCTCGGCCGGCTGCCACTCGGGACCCGCGAATGATCGAATGATCGCGATGATGGCCGACAGTTGGGCCCAGTCCTCGATTCGCCTTGCAAAGGCATCCAGCGGAACAGGGTTCAGGCATGACACGCGTACGGCCGCTTCGTCTCCTGTGATCCACACACGCAAAAACGTGTCTTCCACAGTACAACGTCGACAGAAATACTTGAGCGCTGAATAGAGCGTTGGCGACTCTGTGACGACGTTACTCGTGCCCCCGCTCAAATCCGTGAGATCAGAGTACGTCATGGCCCTCTCTGCTAGATCGTCAATGCCTTCTTTCTCGGAGATAGCGCGAAGGAACCGACGTAGCCGACGGTCGGGCAGATACATGTCCGGATCATCGGCCAGGAGTGCCGGCAGGCGCGCGCGACGCAGTTCGTCTTCGACTGGCGCACCGACCTCCCTGAGAAATGCTAGGTAGGGGAAAAGGTGGGCCGCGCGCGAGCACTGTATCGGCGTCGACCCCACGCGGTCTGGTGCGGCAATCTCGGCGCGAAGATCACTCATCCTGCTTGCCTGCTGCCATGGGTACACACCGGGAAACCCCAATTCCTATCCTAATTATGGTACGTCACGCAACGGGCGTCTGGCCATTTCGCGCCATTGTCCGGATCCCCCATCTCCGGACCGCTCTGCAGAGCAGCCCCGTCCGGCTGGCGCGTCGTGGCCAGACACGCCCCCTCGCCATTGGTAAAACATTTCCACCCGCTCTTCGAGCCATCGACGCACCCATACCCGGGCAATCATGAGAAGCATCTCCATGGCAGCAGACCTTCCGACTACGGCGATCCGCGAGCTGATTGTTGAGCAGCTTCCCATGCGCTATCCCAAGGTCGAGCAGATTGCTCGCCGTCTGGGCGTGCCGGTGCGCACCTTGCAGCGGCGCCTCGAGCGAGCGGGGTTGACCTACAGCGGCCTGGTCGAGGAGACGCGGTTCTCCCTGGCCCGCCGCTTGCTGGCACAGCCAGACGCGCACGTGGCCGAAGTCGCCAAGCTGCTCGGCTACAGGGATCCCAGCAGTTTCAGCCGTGCATTCCGCCGTTGGACCGGCGATCCGCCGCGCGCTTACTGTCGCCCCGCCACGTCTTCGAAGCCGATTCCCGGGGGCTAGCGGGTAACGGACCGGGCCGTAGCGCGTAAGCCCTTTCCGCAGTCTTTCTGGCCGGGTTTACTCCCTGTCGCGAAATGGCCAGATAGCGGGCTGACCGAACCGTATCTTAAGAATCCAGCCTGAACAGCACAGCCATTGCGAAGATCCTGCGCGCCCGGGGAGCGACTGCACGTTCGGCTACATGCTTACCAGGGAAGGCCTTAAGGCCATCACTGTTCCGGTCGCAACGCAACGAGATATCCACGAATAGGAGAAATCGATGAGCCTCCCAGGAAAGACAATGAAGATCGGCGGTTACAACTACCATGTCAGCGATCAGGGCGAAGGCGACAAGGTCGCCATGCTGGTCCACGGCATGCCCGATGACGGCAGCTGCTGGAAGTACCAGGCACCGGCGCTGCTCAATGCCGGCTATCGCGTCATCGTACCTGACACCCTCGGCTACGGCGGGACCGACCGGCCGGTGGAGGTCGAGCACTACAAACTCGAGAAGATCATCGACCACATGTTCGAGATCATCGACAAGCTGG
>JASFOT010000054.1:0-8906 GCA_050116375.1 Gammaproteobacteria bacterium
CGCGATTAATGCCGGTGGTCTGATGAACGTGGCCATCGAGCTCCAGGGCTATGACCGTGACCGCGCCTATCGGACGGTGAGCACAATCTACTCGGTTATCGGCACGATTTTCAGCATTGCGGAACGAGACGGTATCCCCAGCTGGAAGGCGGCGGATAGACTGGCGGAGGAGCGGATCAACGCCATCGCCAAGGTTCGTCGCTTCTACTCCCAGCGGTTCAAGGATCGCCTCTCCGGGCGCCGTCCCCACACGACCGCCACCAACAGCTGATGACCGCGACGGCGTCAGCCGTTCGGTCGTCACTGACAACCCACTCACCAGCGAAGGAGTCGCCGTGAGCGTCTTCAATACGTCCATCAACGAAGATCTGGACATGCTCCGCGATGCGGTCCGGCGATTTGCGGAAGCCGAGATTGCGCCGCGGGCAGCAGAGATCGACGAGTCCAATGAATTTCCCCAGGACCTGTGGCCCAAGCTCGGCGAAATGGGGCTGCTGGGCATCACTGTGCCGGAGGAGTACGGCGGATCGGGCCTGGGCTACCTGGCCCACGTGGTCGCCATGGAGGAGATCTCCCGGGCATCCGCCTCCATCGGGCTTTCCTACGGGGCTCACAGCAATCTCTGCGTCAACAACGTGTACCTGAACGGGACCGAGGAGCAGCGGCAACGTTTTCTGCCACGGCTTTGCAGCGGCGAGTGGGTCGGGGCGCTGGCCATGTCGGAAGCGGGCGCGGGATCCGATGTGGTCGGCTCCATGACTTGCCGCGCTCGAAAGGACGGCGGTGACTGGGTCGCAAACGGCTCCAAGATGTGGATCACCAACGGTCCGGAAGCCAGTGTCGTTCTGACCTACATGCGAACCGCCCCGCAGGAGGCAGGCTCCCGCTGCATGACGGCCTTTCTGGTGGAAAAGGGCATGGCGGGCTACAGCACCGCCCAGAAACTGGACAAGCTCGGCATGAGGGGTTCCAACACCTGTGAGCTGGTCTTCGAGGATTGCCGTATCCCCGAGACCAACGTACTGGGAGAGATCGACCGGGGCGTGTACATCCTCATGCGGGGCCTGGACACCGAAAGGCTCGTCCTGTCGGCGGGGCCCGTCGGAATCATGCAGGCCTGCATGGACGTGGTGCTCCCCTACGTCCGCGAGCGGCACCAGTTCAGCAAGCCGATCGGCAGTTTCGGCATCATGCAGGCCAAGCTGGCCGACATGTACACCGCCCTGCAGTCGGCGCGGGCTTTTGTCTACCGGGTCGCCGATCAGTTCGACCAGGGCCGGGCCACCCGGCAGGATGCGGCCTCCTGCCTGCTGCTGGCTTCCCAGTCGGCCGTCCAGGTCGCTCTCGAGGCTATCCAGAGCCTGGGGGGCAACGGCTACATCAACGAGTACGAAACGGGGCGTTTGCTCAGGGACGCCAAGCTCTACGAGATCGGAGCCGGCACCAGTGAAATCCGCCGCATGCTCATCGGCCGCGAACTGGTGGAGGCAAGGGAGCCCGCGGGCGCCTAAACTCTTCCTCGAGGAGGAACACGACCATGACAGACGAAATTGTCATCGCTGCAGCGAGACGTACCCCGATCGGCGCCTTCCAGGGCGCCCTGGCGCCGGTGAGCGCTCCGGACCTGGGGGCGACGGCAGCCGCCGCCGCCATCGAGGATTGCGGAGTCAAGCCGGAAGACATTTCCGAGGTGATTTTCGGCTGCGTGCTGCCCGCCGGGCTCGGCCAGGCGCCCGCCCGGCAGGCCGCCCTGGCCGCCGGGCTGCCCTCGTCCGTCGGCTGCACCACCATCAACAAGGTCTGCGGCTCCGGCATGAAGGCCGTCATGCTCGCCCACGACCTGATCAGGGCGGGATCCGCGGATATCGTGCTCGCCGGGGGCATGGAATCCATGTCCAATGCCCCGTATCTGCTGCCGAAGGCCCGCCAGGGCCTGCGCATGGGGCACCAGGAAATCCTCGACCACATGTTTCTGGACGGTCTGCAGAATCCCTACGACAACAACATGATGGGGCACTTCGCCGAACAGACCGTGGACCGCTACCAGTTCACCCGGGAAGACCAGGATGCCTTTGCCACCGCCTCGGTCCGGCGCGCCCTGGAGGCCACCCAGAAGGGGCTGTTCGACGACGAGATCGTGCCGGTCCTGGTACGCACCAGGCGGAACGAGACCCGCGTGGACAAGGACGAGGAACCCTTCCGCTGCGAGCTGGACAAGATCCCGGAGATGCGCCCGGCTTTCCGCCGGGACGGCGGGACGGTCACCGCGGCGAGTTCGTCCTCCATCTCAGACGGGGCGGCCGCCCTGGTCATCACGAGTGCCGCCACCGCCGAGGAAAAGGGTCTCGACCCGATAGCCCGAATCGTCGCCCACAGCGGTTTTGCCCATGCGCCGGAATGGTTCACGACGGCCCCGGTGTTCGCTATCGAGGCGCTGCAGAACAAGCTCGGCTGGACCCCGGACGACGTGGACCTGTACGAGATCAACGAGGCATTTGCCGTCGTGGCCATGGCCGCCATCAGGGATCTGGAACTGGATCACTCGAAGGTCAACGTCAACGGCGGCGCCTGCGCCCTCGGACACCCGATCGGCGCTACCGGCGCCCGGCTTCTGGTCACTCTGGTTCACGGGCTCCGTAACCGCGGCCAGGAACGAGGCATCGCGTCCCTTTGCATCGGCGGCGGCGAAGCCACGGCCGTCGCGGTGGAAATGCTCTGACGACGCCTGAAATGCCCCGGCTGAGCTCCAAGATCGACGTTCGAAGCGAGGACTTCGAAGCCAATGCCGCGCATACGCGGCAACTTGTGGAGGACCTGCGTCGAAAGCTGGACCGCGCCGCCGAAGGGGGCAGCGACAAGGCGCGGGCCAAGCATGTGGAGCGCGGCAAGCTGCTCCCGCGGGACCGGATCGAGGCTCTGCTGGATCCGGGCAGCCCGTTCCTGGAATTGTCGCCCCTCGCGGCCGACGGGATGTACGACGGCGCCGCACCCTGCGCCGGGCTCATCACCGGTATCGGCCGGGTCGAGGGCGTCGAGGTGATGCTGGTGGTCAACGACGCCACCGTCAAGGGCGGAACCTACTTCCCCATGACGGTAAAAAAGCATCTCCGGGCCCAGGAGATCGCGCTGGAAAATCACCTTCCCTGCGTTTACCTGGTGGACTCCGGCGGGGCTTACCTTCCCATGCAGGACGAGGTGTTTCCCGATCGGGATCATTTCGGCCGAATTTTCTTCAACCAGGCACGGCTGTCTGCCGCCGGCGTGCCGCAAGTCGCGGTCGTCATGGGCTCGTGCACGGCCGGGGGCGCCTATGTCCCGGCCATGTGTGACGAAGCCGTGATCGTGCGGGAACAGGGAACCATCTTTCTCGGCGGCCCTCCCCTGGTCAAGGCGGCGACCGGTGAAGTCGTGGATGCGGAATCCCTGGGAGGGGGAGACGTGCACAGCCGGATCTCCGGCGTTACCGACCACCTCGCCAGCGATGACGTTCACGCCCTGTCGCTGGCGCGGGACATCGTGGCTGCGCTCAACCACCGCAAAGCGGCTTCCGTCGACACCCGGGAACCGCGGGAGCCGGAATACGATTCCGCCGAGATCTACGGAATCCTGCCCAGGGACATTCGCTTCCCCTACGAGGTGCGGGAAATCATCGCCCGGCTCGTGGACGGCTCGGAACTGACGGAGTTCAAGCCCCTTTACGGCAAGACCCTGGTCTGCGGGTTTGCCCGCCTGCACGGATATCCTGTCGGCATTGTCGCCAACAACGGCATCCTGTTCTCTGAATCGGCGCTGAAGGGCGCGCATTTCATCCAGCTCTGCAACCGGCGCCGCGTGCCCCTCGTGTTCCTCCAGAACATCACCGGGTTCATGGTGGGAAAGAAATACGAGAACGCGGGCATCGCCAAGGACGGGGCGAAAATGGTCAACGCCGTAGCCACCTGCACGGTGCCAAAATTCACGGTCATCATCGGAGGGTCTTTCGGTGCCGGCAATTACGCCATGTGCGGCCGCGCCTACGGAGCGCGGATGCTGTGGTCCTGGCCCAACGCCCGAATCTCCGTGATGGGCGGAGAACAGGCCGCTTCAGTCCTCTCCACCGTGCGGGCGGACAGCCTGGCCGCCCGGGGCCGGGAGTGGGCGGCCGATGAGCGGGAGGCCTTCGAGGAGCAGATCCGCGGGCAATACGAGACCCAGGGTCACCCCTATTACGCCTCCGCCCGCCTCTGGGACGACGGCGTCATCGATCCGGCGGACACCCGGCGGATCCTGGGCCTGGCCATCTCGGCCTGTCTCAATGCCCCGCTCGCGCCGGAGGGGCCCTACGGGATCTTCAGGATGTAGAGGGTCCACGGACCCGGGAACGGATAAAGCCATGTCCGAAACAGCATTACTCGATGTCGATCAGCGGGGTGTCGCCACCCTGACCCTGAACCGTCCGGATGTCCGCAACGCCTTCGACAACGACCTGATCGCGAAAATCACCGGGCTGCTGGTCGAATTGCAGGCCCGGACCGATGTGCGCGTGGTCATTCTCACCGGTGCGGGCACCTCGTTTTCCAGCGGCGCCGACATCAACTGGATGAGGGCCATGGCGGATTTCAGCGAGGAGCAGAACTACGAGGATGCGTTGCAGCTCGCCGAACTCATGGCGACCCTGAACCATCTGACCAAACCGACCATCGGCCGCATCAACGGACATGTTTTCGGCGGCGGTGTGGGACTGGTTTGCTGCTGCGATATCGCCATCGCCGCCAGCGAGGCGCTTTTTTGCCTCAGCGAAGTCCGTCTGGGCCTGGTCCCCGCGGTCATATCACCGTACGTCATCGATGCCGTCGGCCCGCGCAATGCCAGGAGATTCTTCCTCAGCGCAGAGCCCATGTCGGCCAGGAAAGCGCGTCGCGTGGGGCTCGTGCACGAGGTGGCCAAGACCGGCAAACTGGACGTGGCGGTGGAGGACCAGGTCACGATGCTCCTGAAAGGCGGGCCGTCGGCGCTCCGCGAGAGCAAGGAACTGGTGCATACAGTCAGCGGTCACTCTTTTACCGCCGATCTGGCGCTCAAGAAACGGACGGCGGAGATCATTGCCCAGATGCGCGTTTCCGACGAGGGTCAGGAGGGGCTGAAGGCGTTTCTGCAGAAACGCTCGCCCCGATGGTGCGAAAAGCCCTGATGTTCAGTCGCGTCCTGATATCAAATCGCGGCGAGATCGCCTGCCGCATCATCAGGACCTGTCGTCGTCTTGGCATTCAGACCGTGGCCGTGTTCTCGGCTGCCGACAAGGAGGCGATGCACGTCAGAGAAGCGGACGAAGCGATTTTCATCGGTCCGCCGGAGGCGAGAGACTCCTACCTGCGCATCGACAGGATCGTCGATGCCGCCGGTCGAGCCGGCGTCGACGCCATCCATCCGGGTTACGGTTTCCTGGCGGAGAATCCCCTCTTCCCCGGCGCCTGTTCCGCCGCCGGGATCGTCTTCGTCGGGCCCACCGCAGACACCATCAGGGCCATGGGGTCCAAGCGCAAAGCCAGGCTGATGATGGCCCGCGCCGGGCTGCCGATCGTTCCCGGTTACGAGGGCGACGCGCAGGACGACGAGGCCCTGCTTGCGGAAGCCCGCAAGATCGGTTTCCCCGTGATTCTCAAGCCTTCCGCCGGCGGCGGCGGCAAGGGAATGCGGATTCTTCGCGGCGAAGACGACTGGGGCAGGAGCCTGGCCAGCGCCCGGCGGGAAGCCCGGGCCGCGTTTGGCGACGACCACATGATTCTGGAGCGCTTCCTGGAGAAGCCAAGGCACGTGGAAGTGCAGGTCATCGCCGACCGCCACGGCAAGATTCTTCACCTTTTCGAGCGGGAATGCTCGATCCAGCGGAGACACCAGAAGATCATCGAAGAGGCGCCGGCGCCGGTGATCGATAACGAGCTGAGAGACCGGATCACGGCGGCAGCGGTCAAGGCGGCGGGCGCCGTGGATTACCTGAACGCCGGCACGGTCGAGTTCCTGGTGGACGGGAATGGTGACTTCTTTTTCATGGAGATGAACACGCGTCTGCAGGTCGAGCATCCGGTGACCGAGGCCATTACCGGCGTCGATCTGGTGGAGTGGCAGCTTCGGGTCGCCGCCGGCGAACCGCTGCCGGCGGAACAGGACGAGCTGGCCGCTCATGGCCACGCCATCGAGAGCCGAATCTACGCGGAGAACCCGTTCAACAATTTTCTTCCGTCCACCGGGCGGGTCGGCCGCTTCGTGCACCCGGTGGGCGCCCTGGATCTGCGGGTCGACACCGGCATCGAGGACGGCGACCCGGTGGAGATTTACTACGACCCGATGATCGCCAAGCTGACCGTCTGGGGCGAGGATCGCGCCACTGCGGTGGATCGCCTGCGGCGCGTGCTCGCCCGGACCATGGTCACCGGACCGACGACCAATCTTCCCTTGCTGCGGCGGGTCGCCGGGCACCCTGACTTCATGAGCGCGGACATGGATACCGGGTACCTGGACCGCCACCTGGGAGAGATCCTCTGCGAGGACGACGAAGCCTACGACCTTGCGCTGGTCGCCGCCGCGTGCGCCGTCCAGCTCGATCAATCCGCCATGCCGGCCAGCAACGCCGATCCCTTCTCCCCCTGGGATCGTGCTGACGGCTGGCGCCCCGGCCGCCGCGGGGTGACCATGCGTTTCGAAGACCCCTGCGGCAGTACGCGGGAGATCCGCCTGGCGGGATGGGGCGGCGAATTTGACGCCGAGCTGGACGGGCGCGTCATGACCGTCAGCGCCTCGCGGCTGGATCCCGATTATCTGGAACTTCGTATCGATGGTGACGAATACCAGGCGACTGTGCTGACTGACGGTCGGGAGTGCTTTGTCGGCCTGGATTTCGGAGGCTTCGAGCTGCGCCGGGTGCCCCTCTACGCACCGCGGGTCGAGGGCGGCGAGGAGGATCTTCACCCGGTAGCGCCCATGCCCGGACGGATCGTCGCCATCCACGTAGCCCAGGGAGATTCGGTGACCGCCGGTGACGCCCTGCTGGTCATGGAAGGCATGAAGATGGAATACACCCTCAAGGCCCCGGCAAGCGGTGTGATCTCCAGGCTCTATTTCCGCGAGGGCGATATGGTGTCGGCAGACACGACGCTGGTGGACATCGACACCGGGAGCGCCCCAGAGTGACGGAGCAGTTACCCGGCCGCGTCAAGGTCGTCGAGGTGGGGCCGAGGGACGGCCTCCAGAACGAGCAGCAGCAGGTTCCCACCGAGACCAAGATCGAGCTCGTGCTTCGCCTGGCCGATGCCGGACTGCCGGTGGTGGAAGCCACCAGTTTCGTGAGCCCCCGCTGGATTCCGCAGCTTGCCGACGCCGAGCAGGTAATGGCCGGGATCGGAAAACGGCCGGACACGGTATTTCCCGTCCTGGTCCCCAACTTTAAGGGCCTGGAACGGGCGGTGCTGGCGGGAGCCGGCGAGATTGCCGTTTTCACGGCCGCTTCCGAAGAATTCAACAGAAAAAACATCAACGCCGGCATACAGGAGTCCATGGTCAGGATTCGCGGCATTGCCGAGCAGGCCGGCGCCAGCGGGCTGCGGGTCAGGGGCTACGTGTCCTGCGTGCTGGGCTGTCCCTATCAGGGCCAGGTGGCCACGGAAACCGTCGTCGACATTGCCCGGCAGCTGGTGGACGCCGGCTGCTACGAGGTCTCGCTGGGAGATACCATCGGCAGCGGAACGCCGGTGGCCGCCCGAAACCTGGTGCAGTCGGTGGCGGAGGCCATCGGCCTGGACAGGATCGCGGTGCATTTCCACGACACCCGGGGCCAGGCGCTGGCCAACGTCTTCGCGTGCCTGGAGGCGGGCGTCTCGACGGTGGACGCCTCCGTGGCCGGGCTGGGCGGGTGTCCCTACGCCCGCGGGGCGACCGGCAACCTGGCGACGGAAGACCTGGTCTATATGCTCCACGGAATGGGCATCGCCACCGGTGTCGATCTGGATGCGTTGGTGGCTGCCGGGCTTTTCATCAGCGATGCGCTCGGGCGACCGCCAGCCAGCCGCATCGGCGCCATCGCGGAGCGCGAACGCGCCGCGACGACATAATCGAACGGCCCCGGCAGGGCTTTCATTGTTCACTGGGAGAAACTCATGGATATCAGCAAGGCAATTGCCATCGTTTCCGGTGGTGCATCGGGACTCGGCAATGCGGTAGCCCGCCGGGTGGTGGAAGAGGGAGGCAAGGTGGCCATCCTGGACGTCAACGAAGATCAGGGAATCGCGGCGGCAGAGGCACTGGGTTCGAGCGCTTTGTTCATCCAGACTGACGTCAGCAGCGAAGACGAGGTCAACGCGGCGGTCAGCCGCGCCAGCGACGCCTTCGGCACGGTCACTTTCTGCGTCAACTGCGCAGGAATACTCGGCGCGGGACGTGTGCTGGGTCGCGACGGCCCGATGCCGGGAAAATTTTTCTCTCGGGTGATCGAAGTGAATCTGATCGGAACATTCCTGCTCTGCAAGGCTGCGGCCAACCAGATGCAGCACAACGAGCCAACCGAGGACGGCGAGCGCGGCGTTATCGTCAACACCGCTTCCGTCGCGGCCTTCGAGGGCCAGGTAGGCCAGTCGGCCTATTCCGCGTCCAAGGCGGGCGTAGCCGGAATGGGGCTGCCGCTGGCCCGTGAGTTCTCCCGTATCGGGGTCCGGGTGAATACGGTGGCGCCGGGGATATTCCTGACGCCGATGATGGAGAGCATGCCCGAGCATATTCAGGAGTCCCTGGCCGCCCAGGTTCCCTTCCCGCCCAGACTGGGCAGGCCGGAGGAATTTGCCGATCTGGTTGTTTACCTCTACGGCAACGTGATGCTCAATGCCGAAACCATCCGACAGGACGGCGCCATCCGCATGCAGCCGAAATGACGGAGCAGA
>JASFOT010000055.1:0-8831 GCA_050116375.1 Gammaproteobacteria bacterium
GGGTCGGTGGTCGCCTTACCGGGTGCGGGGGCAGATCTGGTCGTCGGAGAAAAAGAAGCCGATCTCCTGCCGGGCCGTCTCCGGGCCGTCGGACCCATGCACCACGTTCTCCTCGATACTGGTGGCGAAATCGGCGCGGATGGTGCCCGGGTCGGCCTTGGAGGGATCCGTGGCACCCATGATCTCGCGGTTTTTGGCGACGGCATCGTCACCTTCCAGCACCTGCACCATGACCGGGCCGGAGGTCATGTACTCGATCAGGTCGCTGTAGAAGGGACGCTCGCGGTGAACGGCATAGAACTCGCCGGCCTGCTCGCGGGTGAGATGCAGCATCCGGGCCGCGACGATCTGCAGGCCCGCCGACTCGAAACGGCGATAGATCTCGCCGATGATATTTTTCTGAACCCCATCAGGCTTGATGATGGAGATGGTCCTTTCAGTGGCCATTTCTTACCCCGAAAAACAATAAGGAAACAGGGATCCCTGGGCCCGCGCCCGGGACAGGCGCCGGCGGGGACGGAGATAAACTGTCAAGTGTAAATGCGGCCCTGAAACCCTGCAAACGCCACAGGGTCCTGCATCGGGGACGGATGGGCCCGCCGGACGGCTTGAAATTCCCGCCACGGACCCGGGGCGGGCCGAAATCTCGCGCTAGACGTTGAAGCTTTCCCCGCAGCCGCACTCCCCTTTCACGTTGGGATTGCGGAACTTGAAAGCCTCGTTGAGCCCCTGGCGGACGAAATCCACCTCGGTGCCGTCGATTAAAGGCAGGCTGCCCTTGTCCACCACGATCTTGACGGCCCGGTCCTCGAAGACCACGTCGTCCTGCCGGACGTCTTCCGCATAATTGATGACGTAGGCGAAGCCGGAACAGCCGGTCTTCTTGACTCCAAGGCGCAGGCCGAATCCGGTCCCGCGTCGTTCGAGGTACTCGCGGACCCGGTCAGCAGCGGATTCGGTCAGACTGATAGCCATAGGCGATTAATCCTCCATTCTCTCGACCTGGCGGGCGGCGTCTTCCAGGGCATCCTGGACCACCAGCAGCACGCCGAGCTTATAGTCGGGCACTTCCAGCACGCTGGCAAGGGACAGGGGGTCGAGCCAGGTGGTGTCCCACAGGGGCCTGCCCTCGGCGGATTCCGCGACCCAGGAGGCCGCCGCGATGGCGTGAGGACAGCCGTAGGCTCTGAACACACCCTTCTCGACCCGGTCTCCGCTGAGCCGGAAATCGAATTCAACCCGGGTTCCCAGCGCTTCGTCGCCGGCCCCGCCCGTCACAGACCGGCCCAGCAGCCGGCCGGCATTATCCGGTTTCTCGAAACGCTCCCGGACCTGGGAACTGTATTCCAGTGTTTCCATGCTCCCCTCAGCTCGCCTGTCGTCGACCCGACAACATATTCTTCGGCGCCAGGTCCCTCAGCCGATGCACCTGCTCCGACACGACCGCCAGCGCCCGGTCGATCTCCTCCGCGGTGGTGTAGCGCCCGATGCTGAACCGAATCGAGCTCTGGGCCAGCTGGTCACTGCGCCCCAGGGCCCTCAGCACGTAGCTGGCCTCGCGGGTGGCGGAGGTGCAGGCCGATCCGCTGGAAACCGCCAGCTCGCGGAGGGCGAACAGGAGACTCTCCCCCTCCACGCCCTCGAAACTCACGTTGAGAATACCCGGGACACGCGCCTCCGGGTGGCCGTTGAGCAGCACTCCGCCGAGGCCCACCAGGCCCTCCCAGAGCCGGTCCCGCAGCATCCCGATTCGCTCGCCTTCCGCGTTGGCCTCCCGGGTGGCGATTCGAAACGCCTCGCCCATGCCCGCAATCTGGTGGGTGGGGAGCGTCCCGGACCGCATGCCGCGCTCGTGGCCGCCACCGTGGATGATGGGCTCCAGCCGGCTGGCGGCGCCGCTGCGGACAAAAAGCGCCCCGATCCCCTTCGGCCCGTAGATCTTGTGACCGGACACGGACATGAGATCCACGTGCATGCGGTTCACGTCCAGGGGCAGTTTGCCGGCGCTCTGGGCCGCGTCCACGTGAAAGAGCACGCCGCGCTCGCGGCAGACCCGGCCGATGGCCGCCACGTCGGACACGACACCGGTCTCGTTATTGACGTGCATGACCGATACCAGCAGCGTCTCGTCACGCAGGGCCTCGCGCACCTGCTCGGCAGTCACCCGACCCGCGTCCGCGGGGGTCAGGTAGGTGACCTCGAATCCTTCACGCTCGAGCTGCCTGGCCGTATCCAGCACCGCCTTGTGCTCGGTCCGGCAGGTGACGATGTGCCGACCCCTGTCCCGAAATGCATGGGCCACGCCCTTGAGTGCCAGGTTGTCCGACTCGGTGGCGCCTGACGTCCAGATCACCTCCGTGTGGCTGGCGCCCAAGAGACGGGCCACTTCCCGCCGCGCCATCTCCACCCGCCCCTGGGCGTCCCGGCCGAGCTGGTGTGACCGCGACGCCGGGTTGGCGTAAACCCCGTCCCGCGTCATGCACTCGCACATGACCTCCGCCACGCGGTCGTCCACCGGCGTGGTGGCGGCGTAGTCGAGATAGATAATGTCGCCGGCGGAAATCATTCTGCGCCAATGTCCTCGTTCTGCCGCGGCGAAGGGCGGCCGGAGCCCGGTACCAGAGCGGACAGTATGCCACGCAGAATGGCGACCTCGTTGCTGTCCGGCTCGGCCCGGGCGCACAGCCTCCGCAGCCTCAGCATCAGATGCCTGGGATTGTCCGGATTCAGGAATCCCGAACCGATCAGCACCCGCTCCAGGTGGTCGAACAGGTTCTCGATCTCGTCGGCGGTGGCCAGCGGGTTTTCCCGGGGGCTCTTCAGCCGCGCCTCGCCGCCGGCCGCCACCTGAATCTCGTAGGCTATGACCTGCACCGCCATGGCAAGGTTCAATGAACTGAAGTCAGGACTCGTCGGGATCTGGACGAGAGCGTTGCAGAGCTTGAGTTCGTCGTTGCTCAGGCCCGACTGTTCCCTGCCGAACACCACGGCCACTTCCCCGGACCCGGCCTCGGAGACCACCCGCCGGCCGCATTCCCTGGCCGTCAGCATCGGCCAGCGCAGCGATCGCTGCCGGGCGCTGGCGCCCACCACGAAACGGCAGCCGGCGACGGCCTCGGCCAGGGAGTGACAGACCCGGGCCTGGTGCAGCACGTCGGCGGCGCCCGTGGCCCGGGCGCTGGCCTCCGCACTGGGAAACCGGGCGGGGCTGACCAGCCGCAGCCGATCGAGGGACATGGTCTTCATGGCCCGGGCGGCGGCGCCGATATTCCCCGGGTGGGAGGTTTCCACCAGCACCACGCGGACCGGCAGGCCGCCCGCCGGGCAGCTCGCGTCAACAGCTGAGTTCATCTCTGTTATTCTACCCGCCCCGCGAAGGCACCAGCCACGCGCACCTGCTGCCAACGGCTTCCTGACGAGATCATGCAACCGCTACTGAACATCGGCGTCCGGGCCGCGCGACGCGCCGGGGACATCATCGTCCGCAACATCAACCGGCTCGACAGCATCAAGATCAGCTCGAAGGGCCGCAATGACTTCGTCAGCGAAGTGGATCGCCAGGCGGAGGCCGACATTATCGCCACCGTCCGGCGCAGTTACCCGGATCATGCCTTCCTGGCCGAGGAGACCGGACGCCAGGGCGATTCCGAATTCGTCTGGATCATCGACCCCCTCGACGGCACCACGAACTTCCTCCACGGATTCCCCGTCTTTGCCGTGTCGCTGGCGCTGTCGCACCGCGGACGCATGGAGCACGGCGTGGTCTACGATCCCATGCGCCAGGAACTTTTCACCGCGAGCCGTGGCGAGGGTGCCCAGCTGGACGGCCGCAAAATCCGCGTGAGCGCTCAGCGCAACGTGGATTCAGCGCTGATCGGCACGGGATTCCCGTTTCGCGGCAAGGAATCCTGGCTGGAAGTCTATCTGCCCATGCTGCGGGCGGTGATCGCCTCCACTGCCGGCGTTCGTCGGCCCGGCGCCGCCAGCCTGGACCTGGCCTACGTGGCGGCCGGCCGTCTCGACGGGTTCTGGGAACTGGGGCTGCAGCCCTGGGACATGGCCGCCGGGAGCCTGCTGATCCAGGAGGCAGGCGGGCATGTCACGGACCTGTCGGGCGGAGGAGATTTCCTCGAGCGCGGAGATATCCTGGCCGGCAACGCCCGCATTCACCAGGCCCTCACCGGGCTTCTGGGGCCGCTGATGCCCGAAAAAGGCGCCGACTGAGATCCCTGCGCTACGGCAGGGCATCCACCTCTGACTCCTCCTTCTGGGGCGGCATGAGATCCGTCGCCGACACGTCGAGAGCCAGGGCCGTCGGGCTGGCCACGAAAATGGAGGAATAGGTACCCACGGCCACGCCGATGATCAGGGCGACGGAAAATCCGTGGATCGCCTCGCCGCCGAAGATGAACAGGGCCAGCAGGACCAGCATGGTCGTGCCCGAGGTCATGAGGGTCCTGGCCAGCATCTGGTTCATGGACAGGTTCATGACCTCCACCGTATCGGCCTTGCGAATGCGCAGCAGATTTTCCCTGATCCGGTCGAAGACCACGATGGTGTCGTTCAGGGAGTAGCCGATCACGGCCAGGATCGCCGCCAGCACCGCCAGGTCGAAAGGCAGGTGGAGGGCCGCGAAGAAACCCAGGGTGATGATCACGTCGTGGACCAGGGCGGCCACGGCGCCCACGGCGAACTTCCACTGAAAACGGAACGCCACGTAGGCGAGAATCATGAGCAGGGCGAACAGCGTCGCCAGACCGCCCGCCTCGGCGAGCTCCTCGCCGACCTGGGGCCCGACGAACTCCACCCGGCGAAGCGTGACTTCGCTGTCCAGGTCCCGCAGCACGGCCATGACCTGGTCGCGGATGTCGCCCCCCACGGCGCTGTCCTGGGCCTCCAGCTGGATCACCACATCCCTGGAGCTGCCGAAATTCTGCACCACGGCCTTGGGAATCCCGGCCTCCTCCAGCCCGGACCGGATGGCCGTCAGGTCCGCCGCTCCGGGGAAACCGGCTTCGATCACCACGCCGCCGGTGAACTCGATCCCGAAATTCAGGCCTCGCCCCGCCAGGGCCGCGAGGGACAGCAGGATGAGGACCCCGGACAGGATCATGGCGAGGCGGCGCTTGCCGAGGAAATCGATATGGGTGGTCTTGCTCAGGAATTCCATGAACGTCTCCTCAGATCGCCAGCCGCTTCACGCGCCGTGCGCCATAGATCAGGTTGACCACGGCGCGGGTTCCCACGATGGCGGTGAACATGGAGGTCAGAATGCCAAGGGACAGGGTCACGGCGAAGCCGCGAATCGGGCCGGTGCCGAAAGTGAACAGCACGATGGCGGCGATCAGCGTGGTGATGTTGGCATCGGCGATACTCGAGAATGCCTTCTCGTAGCCGGCCTGGATGCTGGCCTGGGGCGAGTTTCCGTTCTTCAGCTCTTCCCGGATGCGCTCGAAAATGAGCACGTTGGCGTCCACGGCCATACCGGTGGTGAGCACGATACCGGCGATGCCCGGCAGGGTCAGGCTGGCCTGCAGCATGGAAAGAAGCGCAATAATCAGCACCAGATTCGCCAGCAGCGCCAGGTTGGCCACGAGGCCGAACACCCGGTAGTAGATCGCCATGAACACCACCACCAGGACGAAGCCGATGACCACCGCCAGCATGCCCTTGTCGATGTTGTCCTGACCCAGGCTGGGGCCGATAGTGCGCTCCTCGACCTTGTAGATGGGCGCGGCCAGCGAGCCCGCCCGCAGGAGCAGCGCCAGGTCCCGGGCCTCCACCGGATCCAGGCCGGTGATCATGAAACTGGAGCTGAAGACACCGCGAATGGTGGCGACGCTGATCACCTCTTCCTCGACCTTGGTGACCTCAACGGTCTCGCCGCCCCGCTCCACGCTCTCCCGCTTCTGCTCGATGAAGACCACCGCCATTCCCTTGTTGAGGTTCTGGCGGGTCGTTTCACCCATCTTGCGGGCTCCCTTGGCGTCCAGGTCCACGAAGACGGCTGGCTGCCCCTCGGAAAAGCCTGCGGAGGCATCGGTGAGCTGGTCGCCGCTGACGATGATGTCGCGCTTGAGGAGAACCGGAGTCCCGTCACGGCGCTGGTAGAGCTTGGAACCGAGCGGTGCGCGTCCGCGGCTCTTGGCCTCGAAGGGATTGTTGTTCTCGTCAACCAGCCGGAACTCCAGGGTGGCGGTGGCGCCGAGCACCCGCTCCGCCTGCGCCGGGTCCTGCACGCCGGGAAGCTGGACCACGATCCGGTCCACGCCCTGTCGCTGCACCACGGGCTCTGCGACGCCCAGTTCGTTCACCCGGTTGCGCAGGGTGACCGTGTTCTGCTGTATGGCGAAATCCTGGCGCTGACGGATCTGGTCCTCGCTCAGCCGCACCCGGACCTGGTATTCGTTGGCGGTGGCCGATGTCTGCACCACCAGGTCGGGATCGGCGTCCCGGACCAGGGCCTCCGCGGCGGACATATCCTCCTGGCTGCGCAGCACCATGACCACGTCCCTGCCGTCGTGGCGCACCGACGCGTAGCGGATGCGCTCTTCGCGGAGCATGGAGCGGAAATCCGATTCGTACCTGTCCAGGGCCTGGTTGATGGCCGCCTCCATGTCCACTTCGTAGAGGAAATAGACGCCGCCGCGCAGGTCCAGCCCGAGACTCATGGGGCGCAGTCCCAGCGCCCGCAGCCATCCCGGCGTGCGGGGCGCGAGCGTCAGGGCGACCACGTAACCGGGCCCCAGGTCCTCTCGCAGAAGGTCCACGGCCTTCAGCTGCTGCTCCACGTTCTGGAAACGCACCAGAACGCGTCCCTCGTGGAGATAGGCCGCCTCGTGGGGGATCTCCGCCTGCTGCAGGACGCCTTCCACGCGGACCACGGTGACGTCGTCCAGGGGCTGGGTTGTCTCCAGGGAGATCTGGACGGCCGGATCGTCGCCGAACACGTTCGGCAGCGCGAAAACCAGGCCGATCAGCAGGACCGCCACGACCAGGAGGTTTTTCCAGGTCGGATATCGATTCAGCACCGTCACGGCATCAATCTCCGGGGTCAGGCACCCTTGAACGTGCCCTTGGGCATCACCATGGAAACCGTGGTGCGCTGCACCTTGAGCTCGACGCCGTCCGCGACTTCGACCTTGAGAAACTGCTCACCGGCTTCGGTGATCTTTCCGAGGACACCGCCGCTGGTCACCACCTCGTCGCCCGCCTTGAGCTCGGCCACCATCTTGCGGTGTTCCTTGGCCCGCTTGGACTGGGGCCGGATAAGGAGGAAATAGAACACCACGAAGATGAGAATCAACGGGATGAAACTGGTGAACGGATCGGGCTGCTGTGCTGGCGCCGCCTGCGCCCAGGCGCTGTTGATAAAGAAATCCATCGGTTCCTTCCTCGATCGGGCCGCCCCGGCATCGGGGCGGAAAACAGCGCGACATTATGCCTGATTCAGGGCAGCAAACCTATGGGGCCCGACACCGGCCGTTCAGGATCCGCCCGGCCTCACTCCGGTTCGCCCGCTCTCAGGGAATAGAAATGGCGAACGAAGCCAGCCAGCTCCCCGGCGGCAATCGCCTGGCGTATGCCGGCCATGAGTTCCTGGTAATAGTGCAGATTGTGAATCGTGTTCAGGCGTGAACCCAGGATCTCGCCGCATTTGTCGAGGTGACGGAGATAGGCGCGGCTGTAGTTTCGGCAGGTGTAGCAACCGCAATCGGCGTCCAGGGGCGACAGGTCTTCCTGATAACGGGCGTTCCGGATCTTCACCGTGCCGTGGCGTGTGAAAAGGTAACCGTTGCGGGCGTTACGGGTGGGAAGTACGCAATCGAACATGTCCACACCCCGCAGGACCGCCTCGACAATATCCTCCGGAGTTCCCACGCCCATCAGGTAGCGGGGATGATCCGCGGGCATCGAAGGTCCCAGGGCGTCCAGCACGGCCAGACGTTCCTCGCCGTCCTCGCCAACGGAAAGGCCGCCGATGGCGTAGCCGTCGAAACCGATGTCCTCGAGTCCCTGGAGGCTCTCCCGTCGCAGGTTCGCGTACATGCCTCCCTGGACGATGCCGAACAGGGCGGCAGGATTCTCGCCGTGGGCGATCCGGCTGCGCCGGGCCCAGCGCAGGGACAGCTCCATGGATTCGCGGGCCTCACCCTCGGTGGCGGGATAGGGCGTGCACTCGTCGAAGATCATGACCACGTCTGACCCCAGGTCCCGCTGCACCTCCATGGAGGATTCGGGCGACAGGAAGACCGGGGAACCGTCCACCGGCGATCGGAAGCCGACGCCCTCCTCGGTGATCTTGCGGCGGTGGGCCAGGCTCCAGACCTGGAACCCCCCGGAATCGGTCAGGATCGGGCGGTCCCAGTGCATGAAACCGTGCAGCCCCCCGTGCTGCCGGACAATCGCGGCGCCGGGCCTGAGCATCAGGTGAAAAGTGTTGCCCAGCACTATCTGGGCGCCGGACGCCTCCACCTCCTCGGGCGTCATGGCCTTGACCGTCCCGTAGGTTCCCACGGGCATGAATGCCGGCGTATCCACGACGCCCCGGTCGAATGTCAGCTGGCCGCAGCGGGCCGCGCCGTCGGTGGCCTGGACACGGAATTTCATGAGCCGGCGGTCTCCGCACGGCGGGTCACGAACATGGCGTCTCCGTAGCTGAAAAAACGGTAGCGTTCCGCCACGGCATGTCGATAGGCGGCAAGCACCTGATCGGTGCCCGCAAAGGCGCACACCAGCATCAACAGCGTGGATTCCGGTAAATGGAAATTGGTGATCATGGCGTCCACGACCCGGAAATCGTAGCCGGGATGAATGAACAGGTCCGAGAA
>JASFOT010000056.1:0-8725 GCA_050116375.1 Gammaproteobacteria bacterium
GGCCTCGGTCAGCAGACCCCCCTGATCAAATCCGACGTAACCCGGCGGGGCGCCTATCAGTCGCGAGACCGTGTGCCGCTCCATGTACTCCGACATATCGAACCGGATCAGCTCCACACCCAGCGCCATGGCCAGTTGTCGAGTGACTTCCGTCTTTCCTACGCCGGTGGGACCGGCAAACAGGAAAGCCCCTACGGGCTTCTGCTCGTCCCGGAGGCCGGAGCGCGCCATCTTGATGGCGGAGGACAGGGTCCGGATGGCCTCGTCCTGCCCGAAAATCACCAGCTTCAGATTCCGCTCCAGGTTCTTGAGAAGATCCCGGTCCGACGCGGAGACGTTCTTCGGCGGAATTCGCGCCATCTTGGCGACAATGTTCTCGACGAGCTCCACCGAAACTTCGGCGTCTTCGGGCGTCGGTCCCTGCAGCCGCAGGCTCGCACCCGCCTCGTCGATCACGTCGATCGCCTTGTCGGGAAGGTGTCGGTCGCTGATATATCGTGACGACAGCTCCGCTGCCGCCTTCAGTGCGTCCTCCGAATACTTCACCCCGTGGTGTTCCTCGAAACGCTGCTGGAGCCCCTTGAGAATCTCGACGGTTTCGGCAACGGTCGGCTCTACGACCTCGATCTTCTGGAAGCGACGGGCCAGCGCGTGGTCTTTCTCGAAAATGCCGCGATATTCCTGGTAGGTCGTGGATCCGATGCAACGCAGCTGGCCGTTGGCGAGAACCGGCTTGATCAGGTTGGAGGCGTCCATGACCCCTCCCGAGGCGGCGCCCGCGCCGATCACCGTGTGGATCTCGTCGATGAACAGGATCGCCCCCGGGTTCTTGCGCAGGGATGCCACGACGCCCTTGAGCCGCTTCTCGAAGTCGCCGCGATATTTGGTACCGGCGATCAACGACCCCATGTCCAGGGCGTAAATGGTGCAGTCGCTGAGAACGTCCGGGACACGCCCCTCCACGATCATCAGCGCGAGGCCCTCGGCCAGGGCTGTCTTGCCGACCCCCGCCTCACCGACGTACAGGGGATTATTCTTGCGCCGACGGCACAGGATCTCGATAGTCCGCTCGATCTCCAGTTCCCGACCGATCAGGGGATCGATGCGCCCCTCCTCCGCCAGCTTGTTCAGATTGGTGGTGTATTTCTCCAGCGGATCGGCGGCCGCCTCGCTTTCGGGTCTGCCCTCCCCGTCTGCAGCGGTGCCCGGAGCCTCGGCCTCCTCGTCACTGATCTTGCTGAGCCCGTGGGAGATGAAATTCACGACATCGAGCCGCGTGACGTCCTGCATTCCGAGGAGGTAAACAGCATGGGACTGCTTCTCGCCGAAGACTGCCACCAGCACGTTTGTCGGCGTCACCTCCTTCTTGCCGCTGGACTGGACATGGAATACCGCCCGCTGGAGCACTCTCTGGAACCCCAGGGTGGGCTGCACTTCCTGGTCGTCATCCTCGTCCAGCAGTGGCGTGGTCTCGTCCACGAAGTCGCGGAGTTCCGCCTTGAGCTTGTCGATATCCGCGCCGCAGGAACGAAGCACCTCGCTGACCGACGGAACATCGAGCAGGGACAGCAGGAGATGCTCGACCGTCATGAACTCGTGACGGTTGTCCCGCGCCCTGCGGAAGGCTTCGTTCAGGCAATATTCGAGTTCACCGCTGAGCATGATCAGGCCTCTTCCATTGTGCAGAGTAGCGGGTGCTGGTGCTGGCGAGCGAAACCATTGACCTGCGCGACCCGCGTCTCGGCGATTTCGTAAGTGTATACGCCGGCGGTGCCGCGACCCTTGGTGTGCACCTCGAGCATGACCCGCGTCGCCGACGTGCGATCCATGGAGAAAATGTCCTCGAGTACCTGGACCACGAACTCCATAGGCGTGTAGTCGTCATTCAAAAGGACCACCCGGTACATGGCCGGCCGCTTCAGCTTGGGCCTGGCCTCCTCGAGGATCAGTCCGTGACTCTGATCCGTATCGTGATGGGATTCGCTCATGATGCCGTAATTTTCGGGGGCTCTCCTTGCGTGTTAGGCGCGTGCGCCGGATCGGATGCATCGTAGCCTCATTTTAACGACAGGCGCATGGGATGTGACAACCCCCGGGCACCGACTTCGCTGCACCGCGGAATTCCGCACTTGTGGGCGTGTCCGGCCACCGCTTATCATTCCCGAGAATCAGGGCCCGGCTACTCCTGATTATCGTAAAATCAAATATTTCGGGGCGATTTTTTATTTGTCGGATATCGGCGCAAGAATTAGCCAGTTTTCTCAGCTGCCGCCACAGGAAATGCTCGTGCGTGCGTCAGCTGTCCTCCCGCCGTGGGTCAGTGTCGTGCTGGTCGTCGCCATCGCCTGGCAGCTGGCGAACATCATCTGGCTTCTGGTGCCCTCCAAGGTGGATACCGTGACCGTGGCCCCTGCGGCCGGCGGTGACGCGCAGGCCGCTCCGGTTGGCGGCGGAGGCGCGGATATCCAGGCCATCGTCAACGCCCACCTTTTCGGAAACTACAACCCCGTGGAAACGGTGGTGGAAACGGAAGCTGTCGATGCGCCGGACACCAACCTGAGCCTCGAACTGCGGGGTACGATCGTGGCGCAGGACCCGGAGGAAGCGCTCGCAATCATCGCCGAGAAAGGGGGCGACGAGCATGTGTACGCCATCGGTGACGCGGTCCCCGGGAACGCCAGCCTTCATTCCGTTCTCCCGGACAGGGTGCTTCTTCGCAGGGCAGGACGACTGGAGGCTCTTCGTTTGCCGCGGGCCGACGAGAGTTCGGGCGGTGTCGTAAGAGCTTCAACACGCCGGCAGGTGACCACGCCACGGGCCACCTCGTCGCTCCGGGAGATTATCGACCGAAATCCGGCGCGAATCACCGACGTCATCCGGCCCCAGCCCGTCTTCCGGGACGGACAGCAGCAAGGTTATCGTGTCTATCCGGGACGGGAGCGACAGCAGTTTGCACAGCTGGGGCTGCGGCCCGGAGACCTGATCACGCAGATCAACGGCATGGCGCTGGACGATCCGGCCCGGGGCATGGAGATCTTCAGGGGCCTGGGGGACGCAACCCAGGTGTCGGTGACCGTTGAGCGTAACGGCCAGACGGAAATTCTTACGCTGGACACCTCGCGATTGCAGAGCGACGCCGGGCAATTGCAGAGCGACGGCGGCCCTCCTCCGCGCGCCTTCTCGCGGGGTGATAACGACGATGAATAACTCGGAAAAACCGGGCGCCGGACCCGGTGCCACCACAATCGAATGACACGGGGCAGGCCAATGGCGGAAAAATCCAACAATAGGGGTGGCCCGGGAACGAATCCGGCAGACCGCGCCCGACATCATGTCGCCGTGCTCGCCGGCGCCCTGCTCGCTCTGTGGGCCGGCATCCCGACGCTGGCGCAGACGCCCACCATCACGCCCAACTACAAGGATGCGGATATCCGCCAGATCATCGAGGCCGTCAGCGAGGTCACCGGCAGGAATTTCATCATCGATCCCCGGGTCAAGGCGCAGGTCACCATGCTGTCGTCGAGTCCCATGAGTCCGGAGGCGTTCTACGAAGCGTTTCTGTCGATCCTGGAAGTCCACGGGTACGTGGCCGTTCCCTCCGGGGATCTCACGAAGATCCTCCCGGACGCCAACGCCAGGCAGGTGCCGGCACTGGATCTGCCCAGCGGCAGGGTCGGCGCCGGCGACGAACTCGTCACCCAGGTGATCCAGGTCCAGAACGTGGGCGCCGCGCAGCTGGTGCCGATCCTTCGGCCCCTGATTCCCCAGTATGGACATCTTGCCGCACACCCGGCTTCCAACATGCTGATCATTTCCGACCGGTCGGCGAACGTGGATCGGATGATGCGAATCATTCGCCGCATCGACCAGGCAGGCGACGAGGAAATCGAGGTTCTGAGGCTGGAGCATGCTTCCGCCAGTGACGTGGTAAGAGTCGTCACGTCCCTGACCCAGGCCGCCAATCGGGCGGATGGCGCCACCACGGCCCTCGGGCTGGTGGCGGACGAACGGACCAACAGCGTGCTGATCAGCGGTGACCGCGCCAGTCGGCTGCGAATCCGGGCCCTGATCACGCACCTGGACACGCCCCTGGAGCAAGGGGGCAACACCCAGGTGATCTATCTGAACTACGCCGACGCGGAGGACCTGGCGGCCCGGCTGAGCGAGCAGGCGCCCCAGCTGACCGGTCAGGCCCAGGGCGGACAGCAGACCGCGCCGAGCCCGGCAAGCAGGAGGTCCGACGGCGTTACGATCTGGGCCGAACCTTCCACAAACGCCCTCGTCATTACGGCGCCTCCGGAGGCCATGCGGGTGTTGAAATCGGTGATTTCCCAGCTGGACATCAGGCGGGCCCAGGTGCTGGTGGAGGCGGTGGTTGCCGAAGTGTCCTATAACCGGGCTGCCCAGCTGGGCGTGAGCTGGGTCATCGACGGATCCCAGGACGGCAACATTGTCGGCCTGACAAAATTCTCCAGCGCCCTCAACGTCACCGACCTGGGCGGTGCCGCCTTCGGCGACGACGAGCAGATCGCTCAGGCCTTACAGGCGATCCCGGACGGCGCCACGATCGGGATTGGCGATTTCTCCGGCAGCACCCGCTGGGCAGCCATTGTCCGGGCGCTGCTTGGGGATGCCTCCACCAATGTCCTGGCCACGCCGTCCATCATCACCCTGGACAACGAGGAAGCCGAGCTGTCGGTGGGACAGGAGGTCCCGTTCATCACCGGCCAGTTCACGAACACGGGAGCAGCCCAGGGGTCGGTCAACCCGTTCCAGACAGTGCAGCGCGAGGACGTGGGTCTCAAGCTCAAGGTGACGCCGCAGATCAACGAGGGAGACGCGCTGATCCTGGACATCCAGCTTGAGAACTCCAACCTTCAGGCCAGCAGCCAGGGGGCCGTGGACCTGATTACCAACGAGCGCACTATTACCCAGAAAGTGCTGGTTGAAAACGGCCAGGTGCTCGCCATGGGTGGCCTGGTGGATGACCAGGTCGTGGAGATAGACGAGAAGGTGCCGTTCCTCGGCGATATCCCGCTGATGGGAAATCTGTTCAAGTCTCAGAGTTCGACGGTCACCAAGCGCACGCTCATGGTTTTCCTCCGGCCCGTGATTATCCGAGATGCCAAGACCGGCACCAGCCTGACCAACAGCAAATACAAACTGATGCGGGACGTGCAGCTCGGTGAGCGCGAGCAGGGCGACGTCCTCATGATGAAGGATCTGAGACGCCCCGTGCTTCCTGAGCTGCCGGAAGGGGGCGTTCCGCCGGAGACGCCCACGGGCATCATGGGTCGGGATCCGTCCATCTATCCGACGGTCAAGCCCGAAGCGGAGTCCGAAAGCGGCGAGACCAACGACGTCGAGGGCGTCCCGGGCGAAGAGACCCCGACGGGCGACACCGGCGGAGGCTGACGAGTCGAAAATGGAAGCGGAAGCACCGCAGGCAGAACGCATTGCCGTGAACGAATCCGCCGGCCCGGAGCAACCGGTCCGGCGACTGCCATTCGCCTTCGCCAAGCGTCACGGCGTACTGGTGGAAGACCTGGAATCCGACGAGCCTGTCGCAATTTTTCGGGAGGGCGTGAAGCCCGCAAGCATCGCCGAGGTTCGCCGCGTCCTGGGCAAGCGCCTGCGGCTCAAGCAGGTGGATACGGAGGAGTTCGACCGGCTGCTGCAGGCCAGCTACGAGGGCGGCTCCAACAGCGCCATGCAGATGGTCGAGGGCCTCACCGAAGAAGAGGACCTATTCCGGGTCGCCCAGGAACTACCGGAACCCTCGGATCTCCTGGAGAGCGAGGACGACGCGCCGATCATCCGCCTGATCAACGCAGTACTGGCCCAGGCCGTTCGGGAAAACGCCTCCGACATCCATATCGAGCCTTTCGAGAATCGCCTGGTAGTGCGGTTCCGCATCGACGGCGTGCTTCACGAAGTGCTGCAGTCGCGACGGGCGGTGGCGCCGCTGGTGGTCTCCCGAATCAAGGTGATGTCGAAACTCGATATCGCCGAGAAACGGCTCCCGCAGGATGGACGCATCTCCCTGAAGGTGGCGGGTCGCGCGGTAGACGTCCGGGTCTCCACCATTCCCTCGGGCCACGGCGAGCGGGTGGTGATGCGACTCCTGGACAAGCAGGCGGGCCGCCTGCAGCTCAACCACCTGGGCATGGCGCCGGAAACCGAACGGCTGGTGGACAAGCTTATTCGCAAGCCCCACGGCATTATCCTGGTGACCGGTCCGACCGGATCGGGCAAGACCACGTCGCTCTACGCGGCGCTGGCGCGCATCAACGACCGCAGCCGCAATATCATGACCGTGGAGGATCCCATCGAATACTACATCGACGGGATCGGGCAGACGCAGGTCAACAGCAAAGTGGACATGACCTTCGCCCGGGGACTCCGAGCGATCCTGCGCCAGGATCCGGACGTGGTCATGGTCGGTGAGGCGCGCGACCTGGAAACGGCGGAGATTGCGGTCCAGGCGTCGCTGACAGGTCACCTGGTGTTGTCCACCCTCCACACGAACACGGCCATCGGGGCGGTCACACGCCTCCGGGACATGGGCGTCGAACCTTTCCTGTTGTCCTCCAGCCTGCTGGGGGTCATCGCCCAGAGGCTGGTACGAATTCTCTGCGACAACTGCAAGCAGCCCTCCTCTCCCAACGACGCAGAAAGAGCCGTACTCAAAATGGCGCCGGGAGAATCGGCCATCATTCATCGGGCCGTGGGCTGCGAGGAATGCAGCGGAACGGGATACCGCGGCCGAACGGGCATCTACGAAGTGGTGGAAGTGGACGACACGCTGCGCGGCATGATCCACGAGGGCGCCAGCGAGCATGAAATGGAGCACTACGCCCGCACCCGGACGCCAGGTATACGGGAGGACGGTCTCCGCAAAGTCCGGGAAGGCGCTACCACTCTGGAAGAGGTCGTCCGGGTGACCTACTCGGAATAATGGGCGCCTTCGAATATACGGCCGTGGACGGCACCGGCCGGCAGCGCCGGGGCGTGCTCGACGGCGATACGGCGCGGCAGGTCCGACAGAGTCTCCGGGACCGCGGACTCATTCCCGTTTCCGTCGCCGAGGTGGAGGAGAAAAAGGGCGGCCGCCGCCCGGTATTTTCCTTCCGCCGCGGCATCAGCCCCATGGACCTGGCCCTGGTGACCCGGCAGCTGGCCACCCTGGTCCGCTCGAGCATGCCGCTGGAAGAGTCGCTTCTCGCCGTCAGCCAGCAGTCGGAGAAACCCAGGCTCAAGAGCATCATGCTGGGCGTGCGCTCGCGGGTCATGGAGGGCCATACCCTGGCCGAGGGGCTGGCGGATTTCCCGCAGGCGTTCCCGGAACTGTACCGGGCCACCGTGGCCGCCGGTGAGCAGACCGGGCACCTTGACGCGATTCTCGAACGGCTGGCGGATTACGCCGAGACGCGACAGCAGCTGCGGCAGCGAGTGATGCACGCGCTTATCTATCCCACGATCCTGACCGTGCTGGCCGTGCTCATCGTTTCCGGCCTGCTGGTTTACGTCGTGCCCCAGGTGGTGGGCGTGTTCGAGAATACGGGGCAGCAGTTACCCGCTCTGACGGCGGGGCTGATCGCTCTCAGCGACTTTCTCCGCGCTCACGGGCTGCTGCTCCTGGGGCTCCTGGTCGTGCTGTTCATCGCGGCGCAGAGGCTGCTGCGCGAGCCGGGACCGAGACGCCGTTACCACCGCGCGCTCCTCCGCCTGCCGATCGTCGGGCGACTGACCAGAGGCATCAACACGGCACGATTTACCCGAACGCTGAGCATCCTGGCGGGCAGCGGCGTCCCGGTGCTCGAATCCCTGCGCATCGCCGGAGAGGTGATCAACAACATCCCCATGCGGGAGGCAGTGGAGGATACGTCGCTGCGGGTGCGCGAAGGCGCCCCCATCGCTGCCTCGCTTTCCGCCAGCCGGCTGTTTCCGCCCATGACTCTGCACCTGATTTCCAGCGGCGAGGCCAGCGGCGAGCTCGAGAACATGCTGGAGCGAGCCGCGGTCAATCAGGAACGCGAGGTGGACGGACTGATCGCGACAATGCTCAGTATTCTCGAGCCGGCCCTGATCCTCCTCATGGGCGCGCTGGTGCTCATGATTGTGCTTGCAATCCTCATGCCGATCTTCGAACTGAATCAATTGGTGGCCTGATATCTGAACGGCGTTGTTGCCTCAAGGCAGTTTTCCCGTTATATAGGCGCGCAAGAAGGCTTACTCACCATCCACTCGCAAGGGGCTAGCGATCGGGTCATGGCCAGGGGACGTAAACCCAAGAAGCAGGCGAAGGTCGTCGAAGAGGAACTGGACGCCGATTTCGAAGAGGACTCCGAGGAGGACTCGGACGTCGACGACGACGATATCGTTCTCTCCGATGATGACGACATCGACGATGCCGGGGACACCCTGGAGCTGCCTTCCCTGTCAGAGATCTCCGGCGCAGCAGCCTCCGCCAGCGCCCGGCGTCGGGTCGAGGAATACATGGAGATGCGTCGCGCGGCCCGTGAGCTCCACGAACTCGAGGACTTCGATTTCGACTGACTGCGCTGTCAGTGAAAGTCCCGCGATCGGACCAGCAGGCTGCCCAGCAGCGCACTGCGGTCCCTGAGACGCTCCGCCACCAGGTGCAGCACCTCGCCCTCCCGCTGGATTCGTCCCGTCACCTCCATCAGCCTCGAGCCGAGCAGCGCGCGGCGCTGGTTTTCCG
>JASFOT010000057.1:0-8615 GCA_050116375.1 Gammaproteobacteria bacterium
CACCAATCTGGTGTTGCTGCCGCTGATGTTATGCAACCTGAAACTGGACGCGGGCTACCATGATCGGATTCTCGCCCGGGCGAAGCAGCTGGATCCCCTGTGGAAGGGTCTGTCCGCGGTCGCTGCGCGCGGGCCCGCAGCAGTCATCATTCTGATCGCCGTGGTGCTGTTCGCTTTCGGCGCCTGGAAGGGTTCGGACGTCAAGATCGGAGACCTGCACGCGGGCGTGCCGGAGCTGCGGCCGGATTCCCGGTACAACGTGGACAGCCGCATGATCACGGAAAAGTTCTCCATTGGCGTGGACCTGATTTCGGTCATCAGCCAGACCGGGCCTGACGGCTGTATCGATTACGGCAAGGTGGAGGCTATCGACGACTTCGCCTGGCACATGCAGAACGTGGAAGGGGTCCAGGATGTCATTGCCCTGCCCCAGATCCTGAAGGTGGTGAACGCGGGCTGGAACGAGGGCTACCCCAAGTGGCGCGTGCTGTCCCGGGATCCCCAGGTGCTGGTCCAGGCGGGTGCGAGAATCGAAACGAGCACCGGCCTGCTGGATCGGACCTGCAGCGCCATGCCGGTGATGATGTTCACCACCGACCACAAGGCTGAAACCATCAACAGGGTGGTCTCGGAGGTCAAGGATTACCGTGCGGCCAATCCCACCGAGGGCGTCGAGTTCAGGCTGGCTACCGGTAACGTGGGCGTCATGGCCGCCCAGAACGAGGAGGTCTCGGCCTCGCAGTTCCCGATCCTGATCGGCGTCTTTACCGCGGTCATTCTCATGTGCTGGGCCACGTTCCGGTCGCCGCGGGCTGTGCTGTGTATCGTGCTGCCCCTTGGACTGGTCTCGGTCCTCGCATATGCCCTGATGACCTATCTGGAAATCGGGCTCAAGGTGAATACCCTGCCCGTGGTGGCTCTGGGCGTTGGCGTGGGCGTCGATTACGGCATCTACATCTACAGCCGCTTCAAGGAATACCTGGAGCGGGGAGAGCCGATACAGAACGCCTACGAGCATGCGCTCAGGGTGACCGGATCCGCCGTCATATTCACGGGCCTTACCCTGGGGATCGGCGTTTTCACCTGGATTTTCTCTCCCCTGCAGCTCCAGGCGGATATGGGGATTCTGCTCACCTTCATGTTCATCGTGAACATGCTCGGCGCAATCCTGCTGCTTCCCGCGCTGGCCAGCTGGATACTGCCGGCCGGATATCACGAGAGTCGGGGCTGAGGGCAGGTTCCGGGGAAGCGGGTTGCAGCAATGCCCGCCGGATCGCGGGAGATCCGGGAGCGGATACTTGATCTGCGTCCGCGTCAGGCGTTGAGATCAGGGATCATCGAGCTTTCCAGCCTCGCAATCTGATCCTTGAGCAGCAACTTCCTTTTCTTGAGTCGGCGCAGTTCCAGTTGATCTACACACGGGTCGCCGGACAGACGGTCGATGACGTCGTCCAGGTCCCGATGTTCGATTCTTAGTTCCTTGAGTCGGTCAACATTCAGGAAAAGCTGTGTATCCACGTTGTCAGCCATGGTTGCTCATTGGTCGAATGTCTCCGCGCCGGTTGGAGGGCCGGCGCCATTCTAAGCGTGGCCGCGGAGGCCGGCGCTTCCCCGTAGGTTAGTCAACTCGGACGCCGTCCGCCAGTCGCCATTCCGATGTTGCGACGCACCTCAGGTTTTTCAGGATTTTGCGTCTTCGGCGTAGGCCGTCCAGTCCCTCGAACCGTCACCGTATGCGATAAAAAACGGGTTCAGGTACTCGTCCTTGGTGTTGTACCGGAGGGGTTGTCCGTCCAGATCGACGACCTGGCCGCCGGCGGCTTCCACGACGCCCTGGGCCGCCGCCGTGTCCCACTCGCAGGTGGGGCCCAGGCGCGGGTAGACGTCCGCGTCCCCGGCGGCCACCAGGCAGAGCTTGAGGGAACTGCCCATGGGCACCATCTCGTGAGCCCCGAGCCGGGCCAGGTACCCGTCCAGTGAACTCCCGCGGTGGGAGCGGCTGCCCACCACCCTGATCGGGCCCTCGCCGACCCGCGAGACGCAGATGGGTTCCGGCGGCGCGTCGCCGACTCTGCGACGGGCACCCGTGCCTTCGGCACCGTAATAGTCCGTATCCTTTACCGGAACATGGACCACCCCAAGCACGGGACGGCCATCGCTGATCAGGGCGATGTTGACCGTGAATTCTCCGTTTCGCTTGATGAATTCCTTGGTGCCGTCCAGGGGGTCCACCAGCCAGTACTCCTGCCAGCGACAGCGTTCTTCATAGGGGATCTGCCCGGATTCCTCCGACAGCACCGGTATTTCCGGCGTCAGTTGCCTGAGCCCGGCAACGATCTCCCGGTGTGAGGCCATGTCGGCCTCGGTGAGGGGTGACCGATCCTCCTTGGCTTCGACCGCGAAATCGCTCTCGTAGATTTCGAGGATGCGACGGCCGGCGCCGTGGGCAATTTCAAGAACGGGCTGGAGCAGGTCTTCCGGGGCGATCTTCATAACTGAGTCCCTGATCGAGGTGACCGTATATGATACTCCGTCATGCAGATAATCGACGGCGCACATTTCGACTGGTCCCAGGTGGACACGGTCCTGCTGGACATGGACGGTACTCTCCTGGACCTGCGCTTCGACAACTATTTCTGGCAGGAGATCGTGCCGAAGCGCTACAGCGAAATCCACGGCATCGGTCTGGAAGAGGCTCACCGGGAACTGGTGCCCCGGTTCGAATCCCGGAAAGGAACCCTGGAATGGTACTGCCTTGATTTCTGGAGCCGGGAACTGTGCATCGACATTGCCAGACTCAAGGAGGAGGTGGACGAATACATCCAGTTCCTGCCTGATGTCCCCGAGTTCCTGATTGCCGTTCGCCATGCCGGCAAACGCCTGGTTCTGGTGACCAACGCCCATCGCGACACCCTGGCGGTCAAGACGCGGCGGACCGGAATCGGCACGTTCTTCGACGCCATGTTCACCTCCCACGAGGTGGGCGTTCCCAAGGAGGATCCCAGATTCTGGGAGCGCCTTCAGGCAAGGGAACCCTTCGTGCCCGAACGGACGGTGCTGGTGGATGACAGTCTTCCGGTGCTCCGGTCAGCCCATCATTACGGCATCACGCACCTGGTGGCGATCCGGCGCCCCGACAGCTCGCGTCCGCCGGCCCGCGTCGATGACTTTCATGCCGTGGACGCGTTGCCTGACCTGGGCGCACCCCGCCGGCGTGACGATGAGGATCGGGGCTAGTCGCCGGCGGGCCTGGTCTGTTTTGGACGTCGTCGACGTGTTCGCTTCTTGGAGGCCTCGCCGGTATCTCCCTTGGGGCCGCGGCGCTGACTGTTGCCGCGGGGTTTGTGCGAGCCGGGCGGTCGGCGTTCCCGCCTGGGAGGCCTTTCGACCGGGTCCGCCAGAAACCCGGGTTCCACGGCCTCCACGGGAATCCGCATGCCGATAAAGGACTCGATCTCCGGAAGCGACATCACATAGTTCTCGCAGCCGAAGCTGATGGCATCCCCCTCGGCCCCGGCTCGGGCGGTGCGGCCGATCCGGTGAACGTAATCCTCCGCATCCTGAGGCAGATCGTAATTGATGACGTACTCCACGTCGGGAATATGAAGCCCCCGTGAGGCGACGTCCGTGCCGATGAGGACCGGCAGATCACCGCTCTGGAAGTCTCTGAGCATCCGCAGGCGCTTGCGCTGCGGCACGTCGCCCGACATGGCTTCGGCGTGAATCCCGTTGGCGTTCAGGAAAGCCGACAGGCGGTCCGCTTCCCGTTTGGTGTTCACAAATACCATGGTGCGCCGTGCATCCATCCTGCGGAGCAGACCGATGAGCAGCGGGATTTTTTCGTTGTTGGAGGGGAAGTAAATGCACTGTCGCACTCGCTCCGCAGTGACCTTTTCCGCCTCGATCTTGACCAGGTCCGGATCGTTCATGTGCTCGTAGGCCAGCTCCAGTACCCGGTAAGACAAGGTGGCGGAAAAGAGCATGTTCAGCCGCCTGCCGGCGGGCGGCAGGCGCCGCATGACGTAGCGAATGTCCTTGATGAAGCCAAGGTCGAACATGCGGTCAGCCTCGTCCAGGACCATTACCTGGATCGCGCGCAGGCTGAACACCCGCTGCTTGAAGTAATCGATGATCCGCCCCGGCGTGCCGATGAGAACGTCCACTCCTTCCTCGAGGATGCGTCTCTGCTTTTCGTAGTCAGTGCCTCCGAACGCGAGGCCCAGGCTGAAGCCGGTATGCTGGCCGAGCAGCTCGGCATCGGCGTGGATCTGTACCGCCAGCTCCCTGGTCGGCGCCAGCACCAGCATGCGGGGATCATTGGTACGGCGTTCGGGTGGCGCCGGATTTCTCAGTAGATAATCGAAGGCCGCCACCAGGAACGCAGCCGTCTTGCCGGTCCCGGTCTGGGCCTGTCCCGCCACGTCCTTGCCCTGCAGGGCAACGGGCAGGGTTTTTGCCTGTATAGGGGTGCAATGGGTGAATCCGGCCTCCTCGACGCCCTTCGCAACGTTCGGGTGCAGGGGTAACTCGGAAAACTTCAGATGACTCAGATGGGATTCGGGCATGGCAACTTAAATTTCACCCATAAAGCTGGTATAAACACTTGAAATCGGCGAGGGATGCGGTTCAAAATAGCCACCGGGCTCACGTCCCGTCCTCGCCCTCCGAGACGCTCTGTCACCGAACGAATCCTTGAGAATCCAAGATAGAAGCGGCTAGAGGCTGCGACATTTTGCCTTAACGGACGTGGCGCGTCACATTTTCGGCCGGTAGCTGCCGGCCGGCGATCTTTCGCCCTTCAGGGCTGCATGCCCTTCATCCCGTGTGTATGTACGGAGGAACTGCCAGTGAGCGATCACATCGTCTATACGACTGATGCGAAATTCCAGTCCGACGTTCTGGAGTCGGACGTCCCGGTGCTGCTTGATTTCTGGGCCGAGTGGTGCGGGCCATGCAAGATGATTGCGCCGATACTCAACGAAGTTGCCGATGAGTACCAGGGCAAGGTCACGGTAGCGAAGCTGAATATTGACGAGAACCCGCTGACCCCGCCCCGCTATGGGATCCGGGGCATTCCTACCTTAATGCTGTTCAAGGGCGGCGCAGTCGAGTCCCAGAAGGTCGGCGCGGTGTCAAAGAAGCAGCTCACTGAATTTCTGGATGCACACCTGTGAGGGGATACTTGGGTAATACAGCAAGGGGCGGCCGCCCCAATAAACAGTCGCGTTCCAAGCCTGGGAACCAGGGCGGGAAGAAGAAGTCTCGTCGAAAGAAGCCGCAGCACTCGCCAGAGCAGTTTCCCGATTTCAACGATGTCGAGGTGATCTCTCAGGAGGACCTCGCCAAAACGAAGAACGCCATGAACCTTACCGAGCTGAAGAAGCGGCCCGCTGCCGAACTCGTCGAACTGGCCCAGTCCATGGGCATGGAAAGCTTGGCGCGTTCGCGCAAGCAGGACATCATTTTCTCGATCCTCAAGGCGCACGCCAAGAACGGCGAGGATATCTACGGGGATGGTGTGCTCGAAATCCTGCAGGACGGTTTCGGTTTCCTGCGTTCCGCCGACAGTTCGTATCTCGCCGGGCCCGACGACATTTATGTATCGCCCAGCCAGATCCGCCGCTTCAATCTCCGGACCGGCGACAGCATTTCCGGCCTGATCCGGCCGCCCAAGGACGGCGAGCGCTATTTCGCGCTTCTCAAGGTGGGCGAGATCAATTACGAAGCCCCGGAGAATGCCCGCAACAAGGTCCTTTTCGAAAACCTGACGCCGTATTTCCCGACGGAACGGCTGCGGATGGAGCAGGGCACCGGCAGCACCGAGGACCTGACGGCGCGCATCATCGACATGGTTGCGCCCATCGGCAAGGGCCAGAGGGGGCTGATCGTGTCGCCGCCCAAGGCGGGCAAGACCATGCTGCTGCAGAATATCGCCACCTCCATCGCTGCAAATCATCCCGAGTGCTACCTGATGGTCCTGCTCATCGACGAGCGGCCGGAGGAGGTCACGGAAATGCAGCGGACCGTGCGCGGAGAGGTGGTGAGTTCCACCTTCGACGAGCCGGCGAGCCGGCACGTACAGGTGGCCGAAATGGTGATCGAGCAGGCCAAGCGTCTGGTCGAGCACAAGCGCGACGTGGTGATACTCCTGGATTCCATCACGCGACTTGCCCGGGCCTACAATACGGTGGTTCCTTCCTCGGGCAAGGTGCTCACCGGGGGCGTCGATGCCAACGCGCTGCAGCGACCGAAGCGCTTCTTTGGCGCCGCACGCAACATAGAGGAAGGCGGCAGCCTGACCATTATGGCGACGGCCCTGATCGACACCGGGTCGCGGATGGACGACGTCATTTACGAGGAGTTCAAGGGCACCGGAAACTCGGAAATTCATCTGGACCGGCGGATTGCGGAGAAACGCATCTTTCCTTCCATCAACATCAACCGGTCCGGTACCCGGCGAGAAGAACTGCTGACCAAGGCGGAGGAACTCCAGAAGATGTGGATTCTGCGCAAGCTGCTGCATCCGATGGACGAACTTGCGGCCATCGAGTTCCTGCTCAGCAAACTGCAGGACACCAAGACCAACGAGCAGTTCTTCGACTCGATGAAGCGCTGAACGGCGCCGGCGGGCGTCGTCCAGCGGCAGACTACGGAGCCGGCGTAACGTGAAGTCCGTGGGCGTTGTGACCTGCAGACCGCTGCCGGAGCCCGATCCCGATGAGAGCCTGCTGATCAGCGCCCTGGAGGCAGCCGGCCTGGCTCCGTCCCTGCTTCCCTGGAACGACCCGAAGGCGAATCCGGGTGACTTCGATGTCTGCGTTCTGCGGTCCTGCTGGGACTATCATCTGGCTCCCGGTAAATTTCTGCGATGGGCGGATCGTGCCGCCGTCTGCTCCCGTTTGCTGAATCCGGTCGAGGTCGTCCGCTGGAACCTGCACAAGGGCTATCTGCGGAAACTCGAGTCGGCCGGTGTCCCCGTGGTTCCTACGGCCTGGATCGGCGCGGGTGACCAGGTGGTTCTGGAAGAGCTGATGATCAACCGGGGCTGGCTGGATGTGGTGGTCAAGCCTGCCGTCGGCGCGGGCTCCCACATGACCCGACGGGTCGCGATCACCGAGGCACCCCGGCAGGGACAGCGATTCCTCGGGGAAGTCGCTGCCCGGGGGGACGTTCTGATACAGCCTTTCCTGGATTCCGTGCTGTCCTCCGGCGAGCGGGCCATCGTCTGGATCGACGGCGAGTTTACCCACCAGGTGGTGAAACGGCCGCGGTATCACGGCGAGGACGAGCAGGTGTCGGCGGCCAGCCAGCCCGCCGCCGGCGATCTGGAAATTGCGGAGCGCGCCCTGGCCTGCATAAACTCCGATCTGCTGTATGCCAGAGTCGATATTGTGGACGATGCCGAGGGGAGGCCGGTCATCTCGGAACTCGAGTTGCTGGAGCCGTCTCTGTTCCTGCTGCAGCACCCGCCTGCCCTGGAGCGTTTCGTGGCCGCGATCGCCGCCAGTTTCTGAAAGGCCTTCGCTTCCGGGGCATGCGCTGCGGTGGCGGGTGTTTCGGCGAATGGCAGCACGTTCCCCGACAGCCATCACCCTGTTCCCGACGCGGGCAGCGGATTTTCCGCGTGTGAAGGATGTCACGGAAGATCGAAAATCTTTTGCTTGTATCAGCCGCCGTCATGAGCGCTTCTCCATGATGCTTGATTGGACGGGGGATGACGCCGCCTGGCTGACCCGGGTTACACTCGGGCTTCAGATGCCGGTGCCCGTGCGTCTCGGGAGCGAAGCGGTTCCCGCGCCATGTACCGGCGAAAAGACCTTCCTGAACGAGTACATGAAGGAGGCGAAGGAATGGCAATCACCGGTGGATGTCTTTGCGAAGCCGTTCGGTACGAGGTGCAGGGCGACCTGCTCCGGGCCGGCAGCTGTCACTGCTCCATGTGCCGCAAGGCGCACGGCGCGGCCTTCGGTACCTATGCGGAAGTGCCTGAGGGCGGGTTCCGGTGGACCCGGGGCGAGGACCTCGTGCGAGTGTACGCATCCTCCCCTGAAGGCGGACGGGCGTTCTGTTCCCGGTGCGGTTCTACGCTGGGGGCGGTGGAGAAGGACGAACTTCGCTGGCTCACGCTGGGGACCGTGGACGGTGATCCGGGCATCAGGCCCCAGGCCCACATTTTTGTCGCCTCCAAAGCCCCCTGGGACGAAATCAATGACGACCTGCCCCGGTTCGACGAGTATCCTCCCGAGAGCTGACGGGGCATGCCAGAGGAGCATCCGGTGAAAGACAGACATGCGTTTCGCTGCGCGGTGGAAGCAGGTGATCTCGGCGGCATGATCGACCTTTTTCGCGCTGACGCCGTTCTTTACAGCCCGGTATCCTTCCAACCGTTCCGCGGCAAAAAAGCCATCGGCGGGCTGTTGTTCGTGCTGATGGAGGTCTTCGAGGACTTCCGCTACACCGATGAACTGGACGCGGAGGACGGCACCCAGGCCCTGGTTTTCCAGGCCGGGGTAGGCGGACGCGAACTGCAGGGCGTCGACCTGCTGCGTTTCGATGACACGGGGCGCATCAGGGAACTTACGGTGCTGGTTCGTCCCATGTCCGGTCTCCAGGCC
>JASFOT010000058.1:0-8524 GCA_050116375.1 Gammaproteobacteria bacterium
TCGGTCTTGGGAGGACCGGCCTCGGCCGGCGCCGAACCGCTCTCGTCCCAGTCGCTCGGAGGCCGGGGCTCCCGGCCCTCCATGATGTCCTTGATCTGATTCTCATCGATCGTTTCGTAACGGATCAGGGCGTCTGCCATGACGTGCAGCTTGTCCTCGTTCTCTTTGAGGATGGTTTCGGCCCGCTGATACTCGGTGTCCACCAGCGCCCGGATTTCCTCGTCAATGGCATGGGCCGTTACGTCGGACATGTGCTTGTGCTTCGTAACCGACCTTCCGAGGAAGATTTCGCCATCGTCCTCACTGTAGGCCAGCGGCCCCAGCCTGTCGGACAGGCCCCACTTCGTGACCATGCTCCGGGCGATATCAGTCGCGCGCTCGATGTCGTTCGCGGCGCCCGTGGTCACGGCGTCGGACCCGAAGATCATCTCTTCGGCGATACGACCGCCGAACAGGCTGGCAATCTGGCTGCGGAGCCGACGCTTGCTGAGGCTGTAGCGGTCCTGCTCCGGCAGGAACATGGTCACGCCCAGAGCCCGGCCGCGAGGGATGATGGTGACCTTGTAGACCGGATCGTGCTCCGGCACGGACAGGCCGACGATGGCGTGTCCCGCCTCGTGATAGGCAGTCAGCTTCCGCTCCTCGTCGCTCATGACCATGGAGCGACGCTCCGATCCCATCATGATCTTGTCTTTGGCCTTCTCGAACTCGTCCATCGTGACGGTCCGACGATTGGCCCGCGCGGCGAACAGCGCCGCCTCGTTGACCAGGTTGGCCAGGTCGGCGCCGGAAAATCCGGGCGTGCCCCGGGCGATGATGGACGGCTTGACGTCGTCGCCGAGGGGCACCTTGCGCATGTGCACGCGCAGGATCTGCTCCCGGCCGCGAACGTCCGGCAAAGGCACCACGACCTGGCGATCGAAGCGGCCCGGTCTCAGCAGAGCCGGGTCGAGGACGTCGGGGCGGTTCGTGGCGGCGATAACGATCACGCCCTCATTGCCCTCGAACCCGTCCATCTCGACCAGAAGCTGGTTGAGGGTCTGTTCCCGTTCGTCGTGCCCGCCGCCAAGTCCGGCGCCACGATGACGGCCCACGGCATCGATTTCGTCAATGAAAATAATGCACGGGGCGTGCTTCTTGGCCTGCTCGAACATGTCGCGGACCCGGGAGGCGCCGACGCCGACGAACATTTCGACAAAATCGGAACCCGAAATGGTGAAGAACGGCACCTTGGCCTCGCCCGCAATGGCCCGGGCGAGAAGGGTCTTGCCCGTCCCCGGCGAACCGACCATCAGCACACCGCGCGGAATCTTGCCGCCCAGACGCTGGAACTTCGCCGGATCCTTGAGGAAATCGACGATTTCGACGACCTCTTCCTTGGCCTCTTCCACGCCGGCCACGTCCGCGAACGTCACGTTGACCTGGTCTTCACCCAGCAGGCGCGCCCGGCTTTTGCCGAAAGACATGGCCTCGCGGCCACCTGCTCCGCCCTGCATCTGACGCATGAAATAAATCCACACCGCAATCAGGAGCAGAATCGGGAAGGAGGAAATAAACAGCTGCATCAGGAACGACTGGCGCTCCGGCGGTCGCGCCTCGAACTCGACCCCGTTCTCCTGAAGATCGCCGATCAGGGCTTTGTTGTCGGACTCCGGGCTGAACGTCGTGAAACGGTCCCCGGCCCGGTATTCGCCGGTAATCTTGTCACCGTCGAAGGTTACCCGGGACACGCGACCATCCTCCACGGCCTGGAGGAAGGTGGAATAAGGAACGGCCTGGATGGCTCTCGGTCCCGTTCCGAAGCTGTTGAAGACGCTCAACAGAACGACGGCGATTACCACCCAGAGAATGATGTTCTTGGCAAGATCGTTCAAGCTCTTTCCTCTCAAAGCCCCGACCGAGTCGGGATCTCATCGTTTAGACACTACTATACGCGGTAGTTTCGTGCTACCGCGTAAACCTCCCTGCTGCGCGCCCTGGAGGCCGCGGGTTTGCGGGTACGCACGCTGCCGAATGACGCCCGGAGCTCGCGAATAAACTCCTGAAATCCCTCTCCCTGAAAAACCTTCGCCACCAGCGCCCCCCCTGCCACCAGGTGGCTCCGGGCGAAATCAAGCGCCAGTTCGGCCAGGTACATGGCCCGGGGCTGATCCACCGCCGTGATACCGCTGATATTGGGGGCCATATCAGACAAAACAAGGTCCACGTTTTTTCCCTCGAGGGCGTCCTTCAGCTCCTCAAGAACCTTTTCGTCGCAAAAGTCCCCCTGGATGTAAGTGACGCCGGCCACCGGATCCATGGGCAATATGTCCACGGCAAACACTTCGCCCCTGTCGCCCATAACATGTCTCGCATACTGGCTCCAGCCGCCGGGGGCCGCTCCCAGATCCACGACGACCATGCCGGGACGCAGAATGTGGTCCTTGCGCTGGATTTCCTCAAGCTTGAACACGGCGCGGGACCGCCAGCCCTCCTGCCGGGCCCTGCGGACGAACTCGTCGGATTCGTGCTCGGAAACCCATCGCCTGCTGCTTTTGCTGCGGCGTGCCATCTGCGTGTTTATGCTCCCGTCTGCAGCCCGGCGGCGTGATAAGATTCGCCGTCGCTCGGTAATCGGCTCGATGCCATGTCTCTAAGCCCGGCCCAGAAGAAATTTCTCCGTAGTCTCGGTCACAGTTTAAAGCCCATCGTGACCGTGGGGAGCGCCGGAGTGACACCGGCGGTCACCGCCGAACTCGACGGCAGCCTCGCGCACCACGAGCTGGTGAAGATCAAGGTCAGGTCCGGCGAGCGTTCCTCACGGCGGGAAATCATCGACAGCCTGTGCGAGGCCACGGGCTCCGAGCTTGTGCAGCAAATCGGGCATATGGCGCTGCTGTATCGTCCGGACCCGGAATCACCGTCTATTCGTCTGCCGCCGCGGTGACGCTCGGTATCCGGGCTGCCACCAGGAAGACGCAGGCCAGGCTCGCCAACAGGTATAGCACCGCAGAGACGCCGTGGAGAGCCGCGAAACCCTCGCCGGGAGTACCGTCCGGCAGCCTCGCAGCTTCCATCATTGGCCTGACCAGCCATTCCCCTAGCGCCAACAGAAACATGATGGATACGATAAGTACTGCCCTCAGGCGTTTCTGTCGGCCACCCTTCAGCCGAACCATGGCCACCAGCAGCAACGCGCCGCAGATCATGCTCAGCCACGTGACGATCGTGAAGAGTTCGCCGGCAACGCGACCGGCGGTGGCCCTATCGTCGAGGTGCTCGAACAGCGACGGGGCAACGATGTAGCCTGTCGTCCAGATGGCGCCTACCCAGAGGGTCTGGATCAGGCGCTCGCCGATCCTCATTCGTAGCGCACCTCGAGGATCTCGTAGTCCCGCTCTCCCGCCGGTGTGCGCACTGTAACGTCCTCGCCTTGCCGGCGCCCGATCAGCGCCCGCGCGACGGGAGACGTGAAAGAAACGCGGCCTTCGCGGATGTCGGCTTCGTCCTCGCCGACGATCTGGTAAGTAATCTCAGCATCCGAGTCGTGGTCATGAAGCAAGACGGTCGAGCCGAACACCACGCGTCCCCGGGCATCGACCTTGCTCACATCGATAATCTGAGCGTGGGACAGTTTGGACTCGATTTCCCTGATCCGCGCTTCGATGAATCCCTGTTGCTCCTTGGCAGCGTGATACTCGGCGTTCTCCCGCAGATCGCCGTGGGCCCGGGCTTCCGCGATGGCGCGGACGACCCGCGGGCGGTCCACACTCTTGAGTTTCTTTAACTCGTCGCGAAGCAGCGCCGCGCCCCGCGCTGTGAGCGGCACCTTGCTCACGAATGCAGCTCCTCATGGAGATCCTGGAGCCTGTTCACGTCGGCAGCATCCAGATATTCGAGAGCGACGCAGGTCGCCTTGGCGGCGGCGATCGTCGTGTAGTAGGTCACTTTCCGAAAAACGGCTTCGCGGCGGATGGAGTGGGATTCCCTGATCGCCTGTCGACCTTCTGTAGTATTCACGATAAGGCTGATCTCGTCGTTCTTGATCATATCGACCACGTGGGGCCGTCCTTCCCGAACCTTGTTCACCCGGTGGGCCGGCACGCCGGCTTCCTGCAGCGCCAGACAGGTGCCCTCGGTAGCCACGATCTCGAAGCCACGATCGACCAGGATCTTGGCCAGCATGATCGCCTCCGGCTTGTCGCGATCCCTCACGCTCAGGAAAGCCGTACCGCTGGTGGGCAACACGATGCCAGCGGCGAGTTGCGCCTTGGCGTAGGCTTCGCCGAAAAACCGGCCCGTGCCCATCACCTCGCCGGTGGATTTCATTTCCGGGCCGAGAATCGGGTCCGCGCCCAGGAACTTGGCGAACGGAAACACCGATGCCTTGACGGAGAAATAATCGGGTTTCACGCTGCCGGCTACGCCCTGTTCCGCCAGGGTCCTGCCAGCCATGCAAAGGGCCGCGATTTTCGCGAGCGGGCGCCCGGTGGCCTTGGAGACGAAGGGCACCGTCCGGGATGCTCTCGGGTTGACTTCCAGAAGGTAGATTCGTCTGTTCTGAATAGCGAACTGGGTATTCATGAGACCGATCACGTTCAGTCCGCGAGCCAGCCTCCTCACCTGATCTCCGAGCTGTTCCTGAATCGATGGATCCAGCGTATTCGGGGGCAGCGAGCAGCCGGAATCACCGGAGTGCACTCCTGCCTGCTCGATATGTTCCATAATCCCGCCGATCAGTACCGCTTCGCCGTCGCAGACCGCGTCCACGTCCACTTCGACGGCCATGTCCAGGAACCGGTCGAGCAGCACGGGACTCTTGTTGGACACGCTGACCGCCTCGTCCATGTAGGCGCGAAGCTCCTCCTCGTTGAAGACCACCTCCATTGCCCGGCCGCCCAGAACATACGATGGGCGGACGACCAGCGGGTAACCCACCTCCTCCGCCATCCGAACTGCATTTTCGGTACTTCGGGCGGTGCGGTTGGGCGGCTGAAGGAGATCCAGATCCTCCACGAGTTTCTGGAATCGCTCCCTGTCCTCCGCAAGGTCTATGGAATCAGGAGATGTGCCGATGATCGGGGCACCGGCCGCCTCCAGGTCCCGTGCCAGCTTGAGCGGCGTCTGGCCGCCGTACTGCACAATCACGCCCTCGGGTCGTTCCAGGTCGATAACGGTCATGACGTCTTCGAACGTCAGCGGCTCGAAATACAGGCGATCCGAGGTGTCGTAATCCGTGCTGACCGTCTCCGGATTACAGTTGACCATGATGGTTTCGTAACCCGCCTCTCTCAGGGCAAGAGCGGCATGCACGCAGCAGTAGTCGAACTCGATTCCCTGACCGATCCGATTCGGACCGCCGCCCAGGATCATGATCTTCCGACGATCAGACGGGTCCGCCTCGCATTCTTCTTCGTAAGTCGAATACATGTATGCGGTGGTCGTAGCGAACTCCGCCGCGCAGGTGTCCACGCGCTTGAACACGGGCCTGATGCCCGCTTCCAGCCGCCGCCTCCGAACGTCCTCCTCCGGCAGCCCCACCAGCGTAGCGAGGCGGGAGTCCGAAAACCCCTTGCGCTTGAGTCTCCTTAAGCTGTCTCTCGTCAGGGCCGACGCCCCCTCCGTTGTCAGCTCCCGTTCTTCCTCCACGAGATCCCGGATCTGGGCGAGGAACCAGGGATCTACCCGACTGAGCTGGTAGATCTCCTCCAGAGAAAGGCCCTGACGGAATGCGTCGGCGATATACCAGAGCCGGTTGGCTCCGGGAACGGCCAGTTCCTGCTCGAGTTCCGCCTGCCCTTCGTCATCGAATGCCCTGGTGAAACGCTCATTGAGGCCGTCGTTATCGGTTTCCAGGCCACGGAGCGCCTTTTGCAGCGACTCCTGGAACGTGCGGCCGATAGCCATCACCTCGCCGACGGATTTCATCTGGGTGGTCAGCTGCGCGTCCGCGTCCGGGAATTTCTCGAAAGTGAAACGCGGAACCTTGGTGACAACGTAGTCGATGGTAGGCTCGAAAGACGCCGGTGTGGCGCCGCCGGTGATTTCGTTTCTAAGCTCGTCCAGCGTGTAACCCACCGCCAGCTTGGCCGCGATTTTCGCGATAGGGAACCCGGTCGCCTTCGAGGCCAGCGCGGATGAACGGGAGACCCGGGGATTCATCTCGATGACCACCATCCGGCCATCATCGGGACTGATGGCGAATTGCACATTCGACCCGCCCGTGTCCACTCCGATCCGCCTGAGGACCGCGATAGACGCGTCCCGCATCCGCTGATACTCCTTGTCGGTCAGAGTCTGCGAGGGGGCGACGGTTATCGAATCCCCGGTATGGACGCCCATGGGGTCCAGATTCTCGATAGAACAAACAATGATGCAGTTGTCCCGGCTGTCCCGGACCACCTCCATCTCAAATTCCTTCCAGCCCAGTACGGACTCCTCGAGCAAGACCTCGGTGGTAGGAGAAAGATCCAGCCCATGAGCGACCTTGGCATCGAATTCGTCCTTGTTGAAAGCGATGCCGCCGCCCGTGCCGCCCAGGGTGAAGGAGGGGCGGATAATGGTGGGAAATCCTATCTCCGACTGGATAGCGTAGGCCTCCTCCATGGTGTGAGCGACGGCAGACCGCGGCACATCCAGGCCGATCTCCTGCATGGCTCTGCGGAACAGATCCCTGTCCTCGGCAGTATCGATGGCATCCCGGGAAGCGCCGATGAGTTCGACCCCGTATTTCTCGGTGATACCCTCCCGCACGAGATCCAGAGCGCAGTTGAGTGCCGTCTGACCGCCCATGGTCGGCAAAAGGGCATTGGGTCGTTCGCGCTCGATTACCCGGGCCAAGGCCCGCCAGTCCACCGGCTCGATATACACAGCGTCGGCGGTTTCCGGATCCGTCATGATGGTCGCCGGGTTGGAGTTCACCAGGATGACCCGATAGCCCTCTTCCCGCAGCGCCTTGCAGGCCTGCGCGCCCGAATAATCGAACTCACAGGCCTGACCGATGATGATCGGCCCGGCGCCGATAATCAGTACGCTTTCGATATCAGTGCGTTTAGGCATTCTGCCCCGCGGGCGCGAACTGGCGGTGGATTTCTATATAAATCACTTTAATTAATTTCTATAGCTATCTGTTTTATCTCTAACTATATTCTTCCATTGCCGTGACGAAGCGACGGAACAGCGACGAGAGATCGTGGGGCCCCGGACTGGCTTCCGGATGACCCTGGAAAGAAAACGCGGGACGGTCGGTCAGTTCGATCCCTTGCAGAGAGCCATCGAACAGGGACCTGTGCGTGGCTCTCACGTTCTCGGGAAGAGACGCCTCGTCTACGGCAAACCCGTGATTCTGACTGCTGATCAACACCCGTCCGCTCTCCAGCTCCTGGACGGGGTGATTGGCGCCGTGATGGCCGAACTTCATTTTGACCGTCCGTCCGCCCGCCGCCAGACCCAAAATCTGGTGGCCGAGACAGATGCCGAACAGCGGAATCCTGTCACCGAGGAATGATCGGGTCGCCTCGATGGCATAGTCGCAGGGTTCCGGATCCCCGGGACCGTTGGACAGAAATACACCATCCGGTTCCAGGGCGAGAGCGTCTTCGTATGGCGTGTTCGCCGGTATTACGGTGACCCGGCAGCCATGGGCGACAAGAAGCCGCAGAATATTGCGCTTGATCCCGAAGTCGTAAGCCACCACCCGATGACCTGCTCCGGATTGGGACTGCGCCTCTTCCTGGGGATGCTGCCAGACGGAGTCCTCCCAGTCGTAGGACGTCTTTGTGGTCACGTCTTTGGCCAGATCCATTCCCTTGAGCCCCGGGAATGCCCGGGCCTCCTTCAGGGCGCGGTCGGCCTCGCGGGTGCCCGTCATGAGACATCCGGACTGGGCGCCTTTTTCGCGGATGATCCGTGTCAAACGCCGTGTATCGATACCGGCGATGGCAACAACATTCTCTCGTTCAAGAAAAGCGGGAAGCGATTCCCTTGCCCGCCAGTTGCTGTGGAGAAGGGGGAGGTCCCGGATGATCAGGCCTGCCGCATACACCCCGTCTGACTCGTTGTCCTCCGGCGTCACGCCGGTATTGCCGATATGGGGATAGGTCAGGGTGACTAGCTGCCGGCAGTAGGAGGGATCCGTGAGGATCTCCTGGTAACCCGACATGGCGGTATTGAAAACGACTTCCCCGACGGAGCAACCGTCCGCTCCTACCGATTCGCCCTGGAAGACTGTGCCGTCCTCCAGAGCCAGCACCGCCGGTGCGCCCACATCCACCCCCAAGATCGATTATTCCCCGAGCCGTTTCCCGGATGTGCGAAGCGGGAGGGTCCGTTTGACGGTCCCGTCCCGCTTGATTAACCCGGCCTTCGGAATCCTTGCAATTTTACTGACGGCGGACGGGAGTGTCTATGCGGACTACCCGCGATTCCAGAGAACATCGTCCAAAGAGAAGAGCCCGGGCTTCTGTGCCGCAACCCATCTCGCGGCCCGCAGCGCACCCAGAGCGAAGGCTGCACGGTCCGTGACCCGGTGAACGAGTTCGAGGCG